>CAYRTH010000031.1:0-14256 GCA_964427135.1 uncultured Phycisphaeraceae bacterium | reverse complement strand
TCACGAAAACAGGCTGAGGGCATGGAAGCACAGCTCATGGGTCTGCGTCCGCGTTTGGATGAAGCCCGTGAACGGATGCGCGACCTGTCGCAGAAAATTCAGGCGTATGAAAACCTGGCGCAGCAACTTCGACTGGCCAGCGAACGTCGTGACAAGTCGAATTTGATGTTGGATGATGAACGAGTTCGTCGCAGCCGACCTGACTTTGTGCGTATCCGCTTGCAGATGGCAGCCACGACCCCTCGTTTGAGTTCGCCGCGTTATGACATCGTTATTCCGGGTGTGACGATGTTGTGTCTGGCGGCGGTGGTCGGCGGACTGTATCTGCGCGAAACGCTGGATCAGCGCGTGAAAAGCCCTGCCGACATCAAATTGTTCACCGACCTGGAATTGCTGGGCGTGCTGCCCGAAGCCACGGAAGACCCCTCGTCGCCGGCACGGGTGGAAAGCGTGGTGCAGGATGATCCGGCGGGGCTTATGGCGGAGTCGTTCCGCCAGATTCGCACAGCGGTGGTGGCCCAGATGGACAAGCGCGGGCACAAGTCGCTGTTGGTGGTGTCACCTGGTGCCGGCAGCGGGGCATCGAGCTTTTCGAGCAACCTGGCGATGAGCATGGGTTACGTGGGTCGCAAGGTGCTGCTGTTGGACGCGAATTTGCGCCGGCCCAATCAACATTACATTTTCGGGATGCCGCAACAGCCGGGGTTGGTGGAATTGCTGCGTGGTACCACGACGCTGGAACAGGCGATTTTCCATAAGGTGGAACCGAGCGTGGACATTCTGCCGGCGGGGGATGTGCGCGACATTCCCCCGGAGATGTTGGAAGGGGCGGCTTTCCGGGCACTGCTGGGTCAGCTTGAAAAGAACTATGACAACATCGTGATCGACTGTTCGCCGGCGCTTTTGACCAGCGATTGTCAGATGATCGCCAAGCACGCCGATGCGTTGGTGGTGGTGGTGCGTGCGGGTACGGACAAACGCGGCATGATCGGTCGCATGATTCGTCAGGTGGAGGGCGCCCGTGCGGTGATGTTGGGGCTGGTGCTCAATCGCGCCAAGGCCAGCGCAGGCGGATATTACAAACAGACCTACGAAGAATTTTACCGCTACCGCAAACAGTCGGAAAATACGGCAAACAAGACCACGCCCACGCCTGTGGTGAAGGAAAAGGCGTAAGAATGAAGTGGTCAGGTGGCCAAGTGGTCGAGTGTGAAGCCAAGCCGAGGACGAGGAACGCAGTGACGAGGACTCGGGTATGGTTTGGTTCATTGGTGTGTCGGTTTATCGGTAGGTTAGTCAGAACGGCATTCTCTACCCGATCAACCGTATCACTGATTTACAGACTGGCTCAATACATACCCAAGCCCTCGGTCGCCACGGCGACCTCGTTCTTGGCTTGTGATGATTGAAGTTCAGGCGTGGCGGTGCGTTGGAGATGATGGCTTGATGCGTACGATGGTGACAGGAGGCGCGGGGTTTATTGGTTCACATCTGACCGCGCTGTTGCGCGCTGATGGGCGCGATGTATTGGTAATCGATGATCTGTCCACCGGCAGACGTGAAAACATTGCTTCACTCATCGGCCCGGGTTGTCAGTTGATTGAAGGGCGTGTCGGTGAGGTATTGAAGCAGCAATCGCAACTGATGCAGGGGGTTGATGAGGTGTATCATCTGGCGGCAGCGGTGGGGGTGGAACTGGTGGTGCGCGACCCGGCGACGATGATTCGCAATAACGTGGAGGAAACAGCCGTTGTATTGGAGACGGCTTTGCGCTTTGGGGCGAAGGTTTTGGTGACTTCGTCGTCGGAGGTGTACGGGCGTAGTCCGTGGATGCCGTTGTCGGAGGAACAGGAACTGGTATTCGGGCCCACCAGCAGCAGCCGATGGAGCTACGGCATGGCCAAGGCACTGGATGAACACCTGGCATTGGCGATGCACCAGCATCAGGGACTGGGGACGGTGGCGGTGCGGTTGTTCAATACCATCGGGCCGCGGCAGGTGGGGCATTACGGGATGGTGGTGCCACGGTTTGTCGGATGGGCGGTGCGAAATGAGCCGATATTGATTCATGGGGACGGTCGGCAGACGCGATCGTTTTGTGATGTGCGGGATGTGGTGACGGCGATGCCCAGGTTGTTGGGCGATGTCAGGCATCATGGACGGGTGTACAACGTCGGATCGGATGCGGAAATCAGCATCGAACAACTGGCGGATAAGGTGATCACATTGGCGCAAAGTCGATCAACCAAAAAGTTTGTGCCCTATCAACAGGCGGCGGACCGTGGGGTGGACGACCCGGTGCGACGAGTGCCTGATTTATCGCGTATCAGCTCGGCGATTGGTTTTCATTCACGTTACACACTCGATCAGACCCTTACGGATTTGATTGCACTGGCGCGCAGCAACCATCATGCCCGGGTGGAAGGCAGCAGCGTATGAACCTGTTGCCGATGCAACTTGCGCTAGTGATGCCGGGCGATTCGTCCCCGCAAAGTATTGACGAGGTGATTGCGCCGTATGTGGGCGTATTTGCGGTGGCATTTTTGGTGAGTTTGCTGGCAACGCCGATCATGCGCAAACTGGCCCGGCAGAACGGCATCACCGACAACCCGGACATGCAGCGCAAACTGCACCGCGAACCGATTCCATATTTGGGCGGCGTGGCGATTTTTCTGGGCTTTATGGCAGGTATGGCAGCGTGTTTGTTTGCCTACCAATACAACCAGCACGGCGATGTGGTGCGGCTGGTCAATATTCCGATAAGCATCGTGTTTGGGGCGGCGGTGATCACGCTGGTGGGCTTGTTTGATGATGTTTATGGTTCGTCTCCGAGGGTGAAACTGGGCGGCCAATTACTGGCGGCGGCGGCGCTGGCCAGTGAACAGGTCGGGCTGGTGCTGGTGAATCAGACCCTGGGCATACTGGGCGTTGACAATGTGCCGTATTGGATTTGTTACACGGCTGGAGCGGCGCTGATCGCCTTGTTTGTACTGGGCGGAACCAATGCGATGAACCTGATCGACGGGCTGGACGGTCTGGCGGCTGGCTCGGCAGCGATCATGAACCTGGGGTTTCTGGCCATTGCGGTGTACGCGGTGATGGGGGCGGCCATGGAGATGGACCCGGAACTGCACAGCAACAACCCGATCGCCGGCCCGGCAACGATTGTGATTTGTCTGGCGACGCTGGGGGCGGTGCTGGGTTTTCTGCCTTATAACTTCAACCCGGCGAGCATTTTCATGGGCGATGCAGGGTCGCTGCTTTTGGGTTTTCTGGCGGTGAGCACGATATTGATGTTTGCCCACACCAGCAAGGGACCCGGGTTGGTATTGGCGGGGTTGATGGTGTTTTCGCTGCCGATTATCGATACCACCATGGCCATCATGCGGCGTAAAATGCGTGGCGTGTCGATTTCCAGCGCGGATAAAATGCACCTGCATCATCAGGTACTGCGACATTGGCAGCGAGTCAAACTCGGACCAGGCGCCAGTGTCAAACTGACAGCGTTTTCGTTGTATGCATTGGGGCTGGCACTGGCGTTGATGGGGTTATTGGCAGCGGTGGTTCGAGTGCGCTATAGCATGGTATTGGCGCTGGTGTTTTTCGGGTTCATTGGTGTATTGGCTTTCAAGTCGGCGCAACGCGTGGTGCGTATGGAAAAAGAATCGTCCAAAACTGAAGGTACTACCTGATCAAACGGAGATTGCACCCATGGCTGGTTCCGATTCACCATTCAACCCCGGCAACACGCCGTTTCGTCAATTGGAAACTGAATGCGACGTGTGCGTGGTGGGCGGGGGTATGTCGGGTTTGTGTGCCGCCATCGCCAGCGCACGACATGGGGCACGCACCATTTTGATTCACGATCGCCCAGTGCTGGGTGGTAATGCATCGTCGGAAATACGCATGTGGGTTTGCGGTGCCCACGGACGCAACAACAAGGAAACGGGCATCCTTGAAGAAATTCAACTGGAAAATTGTTACCGCAACCCCGGCTTGATTTACTCCATTTGGGACAATGTGCTTTATGAAAAGGCGGCGCTTTGCCCCAACCTGACACTGATGCTCAACACCAGTTGTTGCCATGGTCGCAAACAGGGCGACAAACTGGCATCGATCACAGCCTGGCAACTGACCAGCCAAACCTGGCACACGATTCACGCCAAACTATTCATTGATTGTTCGGGCGACAGCGTATTGGCACCGATCAGCGGGGCGGACACACGCTGGGGACGCGAGGCACGCAGCGAGTTTGATGAAGACATCGAACCCAGCCATGCTGACCGTAAAACCATGGGCAATTCGCTGCTGCTTCAGTTGCGCGAGTCGGATGAACCGGTGACATTCACCCCGCCCAGGTGGGCGTACAAGCTTCGTTCGCCCGACGACCTGCCGTATCGGGGCGTGGAATCAGGCGGACACAATTTCTGGTGGATCGAACTGGGCGGACTGGCGGACACGATTCACGATGCCGAGGCCATTCGTCATGAACTCATGAAGGTGGGTTTCGGGGTGTGGGATTACATGAAAAATCACATGCCCACCCGTGAGCGTATGAAAAACTGGGACCTGGATTGGCTCGGTTCACTGCCGGGCAAACGTGAAAACAGGCGATACATCGGTCTGCACACGCTCACGCAAAACGACATTCGAGACGGCGGGAAGTTCAGCGACATCGTCGCCTACGGCGGATGGTCGATGGATGATCATCACCCCGCAGGCCTGCTTTACCCCGGCAAACCCACCATCTTTCACCCAGCCCCCTCACCCTACGGCATACCGTATCGCAGCCTGGTATCGCGCAACGTGAGCAACCTCATGTGTGCCGGTCGCAACATCAGCACCACCCACGCAGCCCTTTCATCGACGCGCGTCATGGCGACGTGCAGCATCATCGGACAGGCGGCTGGCACTGCGGCAGCCATGTGCATTCAAAAGCAATGTACCCCGGCTGAACTTTATCCGCATCGCATGGGTGAATTGCAAGCCCAATTGATGGAAGATGACCTTTGGCTGCCGGGGCTGGAACGACCGGTCCATGCGTTGACGCAAAGTGCCAAGTTTACCGCGGTCGGCGACAACTCGGCTGGTTTGTGTCGCGGGCATGATCGACCGATGGGTGAAGCGGGACGTGGTTGGACCGGGCCGTTGGGTCAGCCGCTGGAGTTGCGGTGGGACCAGCCGCGCGACATTCGCAGTCTGCGACTCGTGGCCGACAGCAATTTGAATCACGCCAAGCAGATGCTGCACACGTATCCGAAAAAGGGCCATCACAAAACGGTACCGCCGATGATGCTGCGTAAGTTCGCGGTGCAGACTAGCACGGGTGGCGATCAGTGGCAGACCGTCGCACAGGTGGATGACAACTATCAACGATTGATTCGTGTGCCGATGCAAACGCGCACCGATGGTTTGCGGATCGTGCCGCTGGAAACCTGGGGCAGTGACCTGGCTCACCTGTTCAGCATTGATGTGCGTGATCAGCACGATGCCAGGCTTGGGCCGACGACCGCGCCGCAGGGTGAGTTGTGGTCAGAGGTGCGAGCCAAGGTAGCCCCGGCTGATTTAGCTCAGCCTGAATCGGGGTTGGAAGCAACCGAGGGCAGAAGGGTGGGGGCGTGAAGGGCTTGAGTGTAGGTTGGTAAAACGAGTCATCGAGTGGACCCACCACGATCAATATTTCGAATTTCGAATTTAGCGGGAAGACCCGCTGTTGAAACCGTCGGATTTCGAAATGAAAAACCACAATTTTGAATGATTGATCGCTACTGGTGGACGGTGGGTTATCTTTTTTTACATCATCCTTTATCCATGACACATCATCCATTACTCAGCGAATTCCCATATCGTTACTTTCAGACGTTTGACGCCCCATTTTTTGGCCTGGGCGTGGGTTGGCATGAGCAGGTCGAGTCGATCACCCTTGATTTTTCCGCCGCGGTCGAGCACCGGCACCGGCGTTTGGTGGTGATAACCCGGTACGGAAACGATGGTGCCAAAACGCATGTCCGGCGGACCAGCCACCAGTTTCATGTCGTGACGTGATACGTGCTGACCACTGGCCGTGATGCCATCGCTTTTGCCACAGCAACAGGCCCGGGGGCAGTAGGCAGTGACCGTCATCCAGCGGGTGGTTTTGACTTGTAATGCTCGGCCACGGTAGGTCGGCTCCGAGCGGGCGAGGTCGTTGGCTGCCAGGGCTTGTTGTTGTTTGGTGACATTGATGTTGGGCGCGGGCGTGATGACGGAGGTGTTTGTCATCGAAGTTGACGCCTGTATGTTGGCGTCACTGCCACGGACCAGGGCATTGGATGTGGCGTAACCGGTGCTGATGACACTGCCCAATAGCACCAGTGTCACGCCCAGCCAGGCGCAGGTGAACAGGGTGGAGCGAAAGCGGGGGTGTGCCAACGGCGCATCCTCAAAAGGGATGGCATCCTTGCCGTGTAAAAGGGAGCTTCCAGCCGGAATATGAACAATATAACCTTTTGCGGACCTTGTGGCCAGTGTTTTGTAAAGAAAGGCCGTGGGTATTAGGGATGAACGACGAATATTCACAAAACAAGCGTGCATCCCCCACGCCTGATCTTTGGTAAGCGTGTGGATCACACACGCTTTCCTCATTGTGACGAAGATCAGGATTGTCTTTGGAACAAGAGTGACCGACGCGACAAGTCGCGGCGTTAATCGAAGCGCCGATGCAAAGCAGCTGCGCTAAACATCAGCACATACAATTCACTCGACCACCAGACATTCACACTCAGCCGATTTTCGTTTTCCAACATCCATCAATCACTGACGACAATGCCCAGCAGACTCAGGTCCGGCACAGCGGGTTTCACCTTCGGCGATGAAGCACCGATGTCAAACACCCGACCGAGTCATCGGCGTTTATCAGGGGAAGTGTCAGGTGAAGGTGCTGATTCAAGTTGAGCAGCCAGCGGCGCATGACGGAAACAGTCGGTGGTGTGATCGTTGACCATTCCGACAGCCTGCATCATGGCGTAACAGATGGTCGAGCCGACGAACTTAAACCCGCATTGGTAAAGGTCTTTGCTCAAAGCGTCGGAGAAGAGGGTGGTCGGGGGCACCTGTTTCATCGATTGCCAATGATTGATGATCGGCTTGCGCTCGGGGACGAAGGCCCAAAGGTAGTGGTCGAATGAGCCGAACTCTTTTTGCAGTTGCAGGAAAGCGAGAGCGTTGGTGACGGCGGCATGAACCTTGAGTTTGTTGCGAATAATGCCGGGGTCTTGCAACAGGCGGCTGAGTTTGCGGGCATCATAGCGGGCGATTTTGTGCGGGTTAAACTGATCAAAAGCCTTGCGGAAGTTTTCGCGTTTGTTGAGGATGCAGGCCCAACTCAAACCCGCCTGCATCGTGTCCAGAAACAAATGCTCAAAAAGCAGGGCATCATCATGCACCGGCACTCCCCACTCCGTGTCGTGGTAATGTTGCTCGGTTGCGGAACGTGCCCAGGCACAGCGATTCATGAATGAACACCTTCATGATGAGTCATTATGGTGGTTCGACAATTCACCGCAGTGAAAGCCAGCGGTTGCTCAAAACCAGACAGCCACGATCAACCCGATATCCGAGTCATCATTGCCACGCAACTGGTCCCGGGCTTGAATAAAACCGTCTTTGTGACGACGAATATTCACTCATCCCGAATGGCTTCCACCGCGTCATCGGCCCCATTGTTGTTGGCGGTTGCCGCAGCAGCGCCGACACCCTTTTTCTCCAAAACCTTGGCACGCACCTCGGCGAAAAGTTCGGGGTTGTCTTTGAGGTAACGTTTGGCATTTTCACGGCCCTGACCCAGGCGCACTTCGCCATAGGTGAACCAGGCCCCCGACTTCTGGCAAACCTCGGCTGACACCGCCAGGTCCAGCAGGTCGCCGGCGAGTGAAATGCCCTCGTCGAACATGATGTCGAACTCGGCATCGCGGAACGGCGGAGCGATTTTGTTTTTCACCACCTTGGCACGGGTGCGATTGCCCACGGCTACTTCGCCTTCCTTGATGGTGGCGGTTCGGCGGATGTCGATACGGACGGAGGCGTAAAACTTGAGGGCACGTCCGCCGGGGGTGGTTTCGGGGTTCCCGAACATCACGCCGATCTTTTCACGAATCTGATTGATGAACACCACCGTACAGCGCGATTTGTTGATGGCGGCGGTCAATTTGCGCAAAGCCTGGCTCATCAAACGGGCCTGTAACCCCATCTGAGGTTCACCCATTTCACCTTCGATCTCGGCTTTGGGGATCAGGGCGGCCACGGAGTCAATGACGATGACATCCACGGCATTGGAACGCACCAGTAATTCGCAGATTTCAAGGGCCTGCTCACCGGTGTCGGGCTGACTGACCAGCAGGTCTTCCAGGTTGACACCCAGACGACGCGCCCATGAGGGGTCCAGCGCGTGTTCAGCATCGATGAACGCAGCCACGCCCCCGGTTTTTTGGGCCTGTGCCACGACCGTCAGTGCCAAGGTGGTTTTACCGGACGATTCGGGACCAAATATTTCGACCACCCGGCCACGTGGCAGCCCACGACCGCCCAGCGCCAGGTCCAGGCTGATGGCCCCGGTGCTGATGCCGTCCACCGCCAGTTTGGGGTCATCGTCCAACCGCATGATCGAACCCTTGCCGAAGGATTTTTCGATCTGCGAAAGAGCCTGGTCCAGTGCCCGTTTACGACTGGAGTCAATGACGGCGTTTTTGCTGTTCTCGGCGGAGGCGGCGGACTTGGCCATGGTGGTTCCCCTGTCTGTCCCGTTGTTGCGGGGTGCTTCAATTTCGATGGTTCCGGCAGATGCTCTCACCATAACCAGTCTCCTTCTTTTCGTCGAGTGCTCTTGTTTTGATGAATCGTTTTAAACGCAAATCATTGGTCGCACCATCGTTCGTATTTTGTAAGGGTATCACGCTGTTAGGTGTTTGTCAAGTATTATTTTTCGGACAGGCAGCCCGGTGCAACCATATTCTTTCATCCTCGACGAAGTTTATCGCAGAGAGATGCCCGCATCAGCAAAGTTTGTTTAGCCTCGCCGCTTGTCGGCGAGGTAATACGTTACGGAAACCTATTCACCTTGAACCCCATCCCGCCTAACTCGAACCTCCGCGGGTTGCCACCCGCGGCTATGCAGACTGAGTATTGGTCGGCGTTAACTCGTCCAACATGCATTTCCGTGTTGATCAGCATCGATCATCGATTCTGATCTTCTTCGTGTGCTGCGTGGCCCATTGCTTGTTCTTGGGTTGACTTTTTGTTTCACCGTGCTCCGAGGCGCTGGCGGATCAGCCGGGCGCGGGCTTCACGGCGGGTGGCTTGGTCCATCGTAGAAGTCGTCAGCCGTTGCAGATGCGCCGGCTGAGTCATCAAAAATAATTCGTTGATGGTGCGAATGTCCACCGCGTCCAGTCGGCCCAGGTTGACTCCCAGGCGCAGGTGTGAAAGCAACTGCATCACTTCTTCCGTGCCCATCACCCGTGCCTGCGTCAGCACGCCCCAGGCGCGCCAAATTTTGTCATCCAATAGGGCAGGCCGTTGACGCAACAACGCCTGTCGAGCCTGCTGCTCATAAGCGATGATTTGCGGCACGATCGCCTGTTCAAAGACGTGCAAAATTTCCTGCTCGCTTCGGCCCAGCGTGGTCTGGTTGGAAACCTGATACAAATCGCCCAGGGCTTCCGACCCCTCCCCAAAAAAACCGCGTACCGCCAGGTGCATGTCCTTGGCGGCCCGGCGAACCTTTTCAATTTCACCGGTGAGCTTCAAGGCTGGCAAATGCAACATCACACTGACACGAATGCCCGTACCCAGATTGGTCGGACAAGCGGTGAGGTAGCCCCAACGCTGGGCATAGGCGAAATCGAGTCGATCTTCCAACGCATCGTCGATTCGACTGATTTGCGTGAAGGCTTCGGTGAGTTGCATGCCACTGCGCAAAACCTGCACACGCAGGTGGTCTTCCTCGTTGACCATGATCGCAAAAGTTTCATCACCTGCGATGGCAACGGCGCGCGGCAGGTCAGGCGCGGTGTTGGCGTGCTGACGACTGATCAGGTGACGCTCGACCAGCAACATCCGGTCCAGGTCGTCGGCTTCGTTGAGGTTCACCCAAAGTATTTCTTCGCTGAGTTTGCACTGGTTGATCGGGTCGCTGACCCGTTCGAGCACATCCATGCGCTGGCGACTGGTCGCGCGATTGACAAACGGAAAGCCCGCCAGGTTGCGCGCCAGACGAACACGACTGGAAATGACAATTTCACTGTGCGGCCCCATGCCGCGCAGCCATTCACCGGCTCGCTGCGTCATTTCACCCAGTTTCATCAGCGCGTCTCCTCGTACTGACGGATTTCATCACGCAACCTTGCAGCCAGTTCGTAATCTTCCGATGCCACCGCTTCGCTCAGTCGTTTGCGCATGGCCAGTAAGCGTTGCTGTCGATGTTCATCGGCCCCGGCTCGATGCGGCACTTTGCCGATGTGGTGAGTGGCACCTTCGTGAGCACGCTCGAGTAGGGGGGCAAGCTGTTCTTCAAAACTGTTGTAACAAGACGGGCAGCCCAACAGACTGTGCTCACGGAACTCGGTCCAGGTCATGTTGCAGGTGGTGCAGGTGGGTTCGGTTTGCCCCGCCTGACCGCTGTGCACCTTGACGAAATTGGACAGCAATTCGTTGATCGGTTTGGGCAGAGCTTGTTTGACAAGACCCGCCTGTGCTGCGTGAAAATCGCAGAGGTGTTCCTGAATTTTTTTGCCCTTCTCGATTTTCGTCGAGTGGAACGTGGCCGACTTGTCGCAATGGTCGCACTTTTTCACAGCGTCATCCCCGATGTTTGGCTGATTCTAGTGCATCAGGGGATTAGAACCAAGTGGCATCGAGTCAACACTTAGCCCCCGGTCATTGACCGGGGGCTAAATGGCATTGGTTGTTGACACAACCCATTCGGCGATTTGTCAAGCAGTATCAGTCTGTGTTATATTATTCGGCTCGCTGTATAGGGCAGGCATCACCGGGGGTACACCGACCGACAGCGACGTACTAAGGATTGCAACATGGCCAAGTCCAAAAAAGAAGTGACGTCAGTTTTCAAACTCATGGCTCCGGCCGGCGCTGCGACCCCTGCTCCGCCGATTGGGCCGGTGCTGGGTCAGAACGGCGTCAACCCCGGTCAGTTCATCACTCAGTTCAACGAAAAAACCAAAGCCCTCAAAGGCAAAATCGTCGGCTGCGTGGTGACGGTGTATAAAGACCGCACCTTTACCTTCGAAATCAAACAGCCCCCGGCTTCGATTCTGATCAAGGAAGCCGCCAAGATTGAAAAAGGTTCGGGCGTGCCCAACAAGGACAAGGTCGGCAAACTGACCAAGGCACAGCTCGAAGCCATCGCCAAGGACAAGGGCAAAGAGATGACCGGTCTGTCCACCGAGGCGCTGGTGCGCACCCTGGCCGGTACCGCCCGGTCGATGGGTGTGACGGTTGAAGGTATCTAATCGGTTGAAACAAGCCGAGAACGAGTGAGCCTCGCCGAAGGCGAGCGAACGAGGACTCGGGTATCGAATAATCATCAACGGCCGACTGCGAGCCGACAATCGCGGGAGACGAGCCGGAGTCTTTGAACCGGCGTCGAAAGGAAGCCACGATGGCAGTGAAGGTTTTTTCCAAGCGATACAACAAGGATGCCGAGGGCTGGGATCGCAGCAAGGCATTACCCCTCAAGGATGCGGTGGCACGGATCAAGCAGTTCAAGGCCGCCAAGTTTGATCAGTCGATCAATATTGCCATTCACCTGGGCGTGGACCCCAAGCAGGCGGATCAAAACCTGCGTGGGTCGGTGTCGTTGCCGCACGGCATCGGCAAGACCAAGCGCGTGATATGCTTCTGCAAGGATGAGCAGGTGGCTGCCGCCAAGGAAGCGGGAGCGATGAAGGCTGGGGGCGAAGAATTGGTGAAGGAAGTCGAAGCGGGCTGGATGGATTTTGATGTGGCGATCGCCGGCCCGGACATGATGCGCGTGGTCAGCCGACTGGGTAAAACGCTAGGCCCCAAGGGTTTGATGCCCACGCCCAAAAACGGCACGGTGACGCCGCAGGTGATTCAGGCGGTGCAGGAATTCGCGGCGGGTAAAGTCGAATTTCGCAACGACGCCGGCGGCAACATTCATGCGGTGGTGGGCAAGCTCAGTTTCCCTGCCGAGCAGTTGGAAGCCAACATACAGGCATTCATCGACACGATTATGAAAATCAAGCCCTCGTCGGCCAAGGGTCAGTATGTGAAGAAGGTTTCCCTGGCCGGGACGATGACGCCGGGCGTGCTGGTGCAACTGTGAGGCGGGTTGGTGGGTGAACACAAGTCGTGGGCAACGAAACTGTGAATGGTGTTGGTGAACGGGGATGAAAAGGCAAGTTGGTCATCACGGTTAGCCGTGGTGTGAAAGGATGAGTCATGAGCAAGCCGGTCAAAAGTCTGATTCTGGAATCGTACAAGAAGCGCTTCGCGGACGTGGAAGGTGCGGTGTTGATCGAGGTACGCGGCATCAAGTCCAATCAGAACAACAAGCTTCGCGCCAACATGGCGGCTGGCAAGGCCAAAGTGTCGGTACTGAAAAACAGCCTGGCGGCCAAGGCACTCAAGGGGACCAAGCTCGAACCCTTGTGCAGCAAGTTTGAAGGTTCCGTGGCGATGGTTTACGGCGGCGAAAGCGTCGTGAACGTGGCGCGCAGCCTGATCGAAACCGCCAAGGAAATGGAAAACCTGAAGTTCGTCGGTGCGGTGATGGATGGCATCGTCTTCGAAGCCGACCAGATCGATGCCCTGTCCAAGTACCCGACCAAGGTCGAGGCACAGGGTCAGGTGGTGACAATCATACTGACGCCGGCACGCAAACTCGTTGGCCAGATCGTCGGCCCGGGTCGCAAGATCGCCAGCCTGGTCAAGGCCATCGAGGAAAAGAAAAAGGAAGGCGCAGCGGCGTGATCAGAAGTGGTCAAGTGGCCTAGTGGCCGAGTGGTCAAGTGAAGAAAACCAAGCCGGGAACGAGACACGAGCGTAGCGAGTGACGAGGGCCCGGGTATTCTGAGTGGTTCAACTCAATAACCGACTCACGACTTACACAATCACCTACGTTCGACTGGCCCTTCACGGGGTTAAATCGGGACACAGGGTTCCGACCTCTCGAACAGGCGTTTTAGACGGAAGGATGATTCATCATGGCGGAATTTGCAGCAAACATCGTGGAACTGGGCGACAAACTGGTCAACCTCACCCTCAAGGATGCGGTGGACCTGGGCAACTACCTCAAGGAAAAATACGGCATCGAACCGGCGGCTGGCGGCGCGGTGATGATGGCGGGCGCTGCTGCCGGCGCTGCTGCGGCAGCCCCTGCGGAAGAGCAGACATCGTTCGATGTGATTTTGAAGGGCGCTCCTGCCGACAAGAAGATTCCGGTCATCAAGGTCGTGCGCGAAGCCACCGGCCTGGGCTTGAAGGAAGCCAAGGATCTGGTCGAAGGCGCCCCCAAGACCGTCAAGGAAGCCCTGCCCAAGGCCGACGCCGAGGCCCTGCTCAAGAAACTCAAGGAAGCCGGCGCTGATGCCGAGATGAAGTGATAAGATCGAAGTGGCCGAGTGGCGTAGGGTGGGTCAAGCGAGTCTTCGAGCGGACCCACCTGAACACGACGATACGCCCGTTTGGATAGGCCATCGAAAATCAACTGACTCACTCACCAACCCACACTGTCGCAAGTGTGGGTTTTTTTATGGGCGTGGGTGGGTTTGTCAAAGGGGTTGCCTACCATGATGCGATACACCATGGAGGTTTCATCATGCTGACCACACGACAGGTTGCCGACGAATTGGTTGCGTTGTGCAGGCAGGGGCGTAATGAGGAGGCGATGACGAAGCTGTACAGCCCGGACATCGTTTCGATGGAGGCAAGTGATTCGCCGGACGGTGCGTTCAAGCGTGAACAGAAGGGGTTGGAACAGTGCCTGCGCAAAGGGGAATGGTGGATGCAGAACTTTGAAGTGCATGGCGCCAAGGTACTCGGGCCATTCATGCACGGCGACGATCGCTTTGCAGTAATGTTTGATTTTGATACGACGCACAAGCCCAGCGGCATGCGCATGAAGCAGGAGGAAGTGGCGGTTTATACAGTGAATTCAGGCAAAGTCGTCCGTGAAGAGTTTTACTACACGATGGATATGTAACATTGAAGTGGCCAAGTGGTGAAGTGGTGAAGTGGCCA
>CAYRTH010000030.1:1958-26849 GCA_964427135.1 uncultured Phycisphaeraceae bacterium | reverse complement strand
GGCGGTGTGATTTTGCGATTTGGTGAAATGGTGATTTGGTGATGTGCGTATAGGGCCATTGGGTGATTTTTACTCTTCCACGCCTGATCTTCGTAAGCGTATGGATTACATACGCTTTCCTCACGGCGACGAAGTTCAGGATGGTTTGCCGAACAACTCGAAATGTGGCACCGCCGCCCTCGGCGGTGGGTTTACAAACCGGCGGATGGTATCCGCCGTCTTAATGCGATGTGTATCGATCCAAACCGACCGCCGATGACATCGGCGGCTTTAGCGAACCCAGATCGCAAGTGTGCCACTGGCAGCTTGTCTGCCAGTGCCCCTGCCGCTGAATCCACCCACTGACGCCCAGGGCTTTAGCCCCCGATGATTTCTGCTGAATCACCAATCAAACATCCGGCCCTCAAGGGCACGGCGTCATCGGCGCCGACGCATCATCCGCATAACACTGGCAGCAAGCTGCCAGTGGCACCCAGGCGCCGACGCAAAGCGTCTGCGCTAAACAAATACAATTGAATCGATCAATACATCAGACGCGATAAATCGCGGCGCTAACCGATGCGATTGACTCGAACACTCGACCACTCGGCCACTTCCCTTACTCACGCTGAGCGCGCCTGCGTCGGGGTTACATCCACCGTTTCCATGTCGCTCAAATTCACCGGTAAATGCAACTTAAACGTACTGCCCTTCCCCGGCGTACTCTCCACACTCACCCGTCCATCGTGTGCCTGAGCCACGTGTTTCACAATCGCCAGCCCCAACCCCGTGCCCCCCAGTGCCCGGCTGCGTGCCTTGTCCACCCGGTAAAACCTTTCAAAAATCCGTGGCAAATGCTCCGGCTCAATGCCCATCCCCTGATCCGCCACCGCAATCACCAATTCACCCTCGTCTCCGCGGGCGCTGACCTCCACCTTGCTGCCTTCAGCACTGTACTTGATCGCATTATCCAGCAGGTTAGAAACCGCATGTTCCAGCAATCCCGCATTCACCCCCGCCACCAGGTCCGCCGGACACATCACTCGTACGTTGATTTGCTTATTTCGTGCAGCCGTGGCCGTCGCTTCCTGTGCCGCCTGCAACATCTCCAGCACACACGTCGGCATCTTTTTAATCCGATGTTGCTGTGCTTCCTGCTCCAAACGCGCCAAGTTCAATAAATCATCCACCACCGCATTCAACCGATCCGCTTGGCGCACGATCATGCCCATAAACCGCTGCACGTCCGCATCGTCCTCCGGCAAAATGCCCCGCAATGTCTCCGCCGCCGCCTTGATCGCTGCCACCGGCGTCTTGACCTCATGCGATACATTGGCCACAAAATCCCGTCGCACCGTTTCCAACTGCCGCAGCCTGGTCACATCTCGAATCACCAGCAGTACACCAATTCGCCGACCTTGTGCATCGCGCAAGGCCGAGGTGTGAGCCACCAGTTGCAAAGTGGTGATATCGCTCCCCGATGCCGCCCCCCGTCCGCCCCCGGTTTTGACGGTCAGTTCCGCCTGTGCCGGGTTTTCGTCTTCCAAAGCGTGTCTGACCAAATCCTGCAACGTACTGTTGCGCACCGCTTCCACCACCGGCCGACCAATCACCGACAACGGGTCCAAATTGAGCAACCTGATCGAAGCCTGATTCAAACTCATCACCCGTTCTTCCGGATCGATCGCCACCACGCCCTCATCCATGCTCGCCAGCACAGCCATGAGTTCATTGCGTTGGTTGGCCAGGTGACTTAATCGTTCGTCCAACTGCCCCGCCATGCGATTGAGTGAATCCGCCAGGTTCGCCAAATCAGGCGGCCCTTCCACCGGCAAACGAAAATTCAACTCCCCCGTCGCAAATCGTTCCGCCCCGCGTCGCAACTTGCTCAACTGCCAGGCTCGTCGCCATGAAATCAGCACGTAAATCCCGCACAACAGCAAACCCACACCCATCGCCAGCAGCACTGCCTGCACGCCAGCCGTCTCCAGCCACGCCATGGTCATCGATGAATACATCATGTTGAATTATCGTCTGAAAAAGTCGTTCCGTTGAAATGATGATAGCGCAATGATGGCAAAGACGACGCCATTTTATTGGGTTGTTGGCTCAATGTCCCCGGGGTGTGATATTGATGATTGACGAAAAACCAATGATCGTGCGCGCCGTATGAATGACCAGACGCGACAAATCGCGGCGCTAACCGATACGATTGACTCGGCCACTCGGCCACTCGGCCACTCGGCCACTTCTTTATTCCTTAAACCGATACCCCACGCCGCGCACGGTTTGAATGTCATCGCCAATGGTCCCCAGTTTCCGCCGCAGCATGACAATCTGCACATCCACCGACCGATCCGTCACCGCTGCATACTTGCCGTGAATCGACTCAATAATCTGCTGCCTCGTGAACACCCTGCCCGGTTTGTTGGCCATGAGGGTCAGCAACCTGAATTCCGTGGCTGTTAGTTCCACCGGTTCCCCGCCCACCGTCACTTCATGCCGATCCGGGCGAATCGACAAATCTCGAATCTGTATCGACTCCTCCGGCAAACCCGGGTCCGAACTTTCCAAACCCCGCCGCCGAAGCACCGCCTTGACCCTTGCCAAAAGCACCCTGGGCGAAAACGGCTTGGTGATGTAATCGTCCGCCCCCATCTCCAACCCCGTCACCACGTCCGCCTCTTCCGTCTTGGCCGTCAGCATCACAATCGGCACGTGGGCCGTCTCTTCCGCAGCCTTAAGCCCGCGACAAACCTCCAGCCCGTCCATCCCCGGCAACATGATGTCCAGCACCACCAAATCCGGCGTTTCCGCCCGTGCCGCCCGCAAGGCCTTTTCCCCCGATTCCGCCGGCGTCACCCGATACCCTTCACGTTCCAGGTTGTACTTGAGCAGCTCCAACAAATCCTGCTCATCCTCCACCACCAGCAAATGCGCCCTGCCCCGCGTCGCCCCCGTGCCATCTCCCCCAGCCGACAAACTGACAGGTTTGCGTTTGGCCTTCTGCATATCCATTTGGGTATCGTTCATAGTGCCATTCCCTTACCTCACCCGCCCCGCCACACCCGCCAACCTCGCTCACGTTTCTCGCCTTGACCGCGCATCAGCCGCGCCTCCGCCCCGATGTCACCCGTCGGCTACCCCTTCCAATTCAATGTCGCTGCTTCCCGCACAATTCCATGACTCACGTTCAACCACCCAACCAATGACGGGGCTTTATTACAGCTCAAACGTTAATCTTTTATTGCAAGCATAGGGTTACAGGCAAGTAATGAAAATGTTAATAAAAGATGAGCAAGCCTTCATCCCTGCGCCATGGTCTTTTGTTCCGGGTTGATCGATCGCAGGTAATCCCACGAATAAAGCCCGGTATGGTGCCCGTCCGAAAACGTCAGCCGAACTGCATAATTCCCCACGCCCTCGATATGTTTGACCGACAACGGCTGATCGCCCCCCGCTCCCGCCGCCGAGCCGGGCAACACCGTCAACGGGTTACGTTTCATCTGATCGCGTAATTCCCTCGCATCCGCCGAGGGCGACATTCGCCTCAGGTACGCCACCGGGTAAAAGCTTTGCGATCCATCCGACCATTCAATGGTCAACCCTTTGGCGCGATCCAGGTGAATATGTTTGGGGCGATTGATCATGTTCTTCAAGCCCAGTACGAGACGTCCAGCTCAGCGGACGGCCAGGGCTTGGGTATAGTTTGAAACTTTGTGCTTTTTCTAAATCCTAGAGCGCATCCCAATACTTGGTCGCGTTTGTTTTACGAGCCGCGACCGTGAGGGAGCGGGGTTTGGTTTCTTCGTAATTCCAGTCGTTGCTACATTGTTATGGGATGCGCACTAAATCCGACGGTTTGAACAACCGGGCCTTCCGCGAAATCCGAAATCCGAAATTCAAAATTCGAAATCCGAAATCGCCTATAGTTTTCCCGGACCCAATCTTATGCCCATCCCATCCCTCGATCCTTCCAGTTTACCCGCCCAACAGCGCGCTGCCACCGCCCTGGGCTACGACCGCGTTCGTCGCCACATCTTTCTCTGTTGCGATCAAACCAAGCCCGAATGCTGCACCAAGGACCGCAGCCTGATTGCTTGGAACTACCTTAAAAACCGCCTCAAAGAACTGGGCTTGTCCGAACAGGGCGGCATCGCCCGCACCAAAGCCAATTGCCTGCGCATCTGTGTCGGCGGACCCATCGCCGTGGTTTACCCCGAAGGCTGCTGGTACCGTCAATGTGACCCTGAAGTTCTCGAACGCATCATTCAGGAACACCTGATCGCTGGCAACCCCGTCACTGACTACCTGATCCACCAGCACCCGTTGCCCTAACGGTAGTCGCCCAATGTGTTCAACGGCATTGCGGTACTTGCACACACCTCTGTAACATCACCGTATTCAGTTCGAAGCATCCGTGCTTGGTGCGGTCATCGTGGGCTTATTTAATAGTTCAAGTATTTCCGTGGCAACGTAAACACGATTACGCTTGTTGCCTGTAATTTCACGTAGTACCGCTTGATCGACGAGTAAGTTGATATGACGTTGTGCGACCGACGGTGTGAGCTTCAAGGCTTTGACCACATAACGAGTGTTCACAGCAACACGTTCAAACAACAAGTCCACCAGGTTGATTGTCACCAGCGATTTTTGCTGCTTGACATATTTCGCTTGTAAATCCAACAAGCCCCGCGCACGATTCACAGCATCCGTCGCCTCCTCGGCCACGCCCTGACAGAAAAAAGACAGCCACGCTTCCCACGCCTCTTGTTGACTGACCGTCAAAAGTAATTCGTAATATCGTTGCCTGTTCCGCTCGAAAAAAGCCGACAGATACAGTAACGGTTGAGGCAAAATGTTGTCCTGACACAGCATCAAGGTGATGAGTAAACGACCGATACGACCGTTGCCATCCAAAAACGGATGAATGGTTTCAAACTGATAATGCACCATCGCCAGACGAACTACCGAGGACAAATCGCTGGGTGATTGAATAAACATTTCCAATTCGTTGAGGCAACGTTCCAGTTCCGGTCCCGGTGGTGGCGGAACAAATCGCGATTCTTGCGCAGATGTTCCCTGCGGACCGATCCATACCTGGGAACGCCGAAATTCTCCGGGCATGCGATTTTCACCACGCACGTTTTGCATCAATCGTTCATGCAACTCGCACCACAGCCGCCGTGACATCGGCAATGTCTTGATACGTTCCAACCCATGCTCCAACGCACGGATGTAGTTTCTGACTTCCATAACATCCGGCGGCTCTTGTTCAATTCCTCGACCCGCATCAAATAACAACACATCCGAAAGCGAGGCCTGTGTCCCTTCGATCTGGCTGGATAGCACTGCCTCGCGCTGCAGGAACGGCCGTATCAACAGATGCGGGTTGGGCAGGGTTCGCCCCAAACCCGCCAGTTGGCCCAGCGCTCGTTCTGCCTGCCCAATCTTCCTCACTAACGAGTCCGACCATAAAATGTTTGGCGGCAGCTTTGGCGGAACATAAGTTAAATAACCACCAGCTTTTGAAAGATGTTTACGGGCGTTGATGTTAAAACCATCTTCACGCATGGACAACCCTTATTCGCGCCAAAGATAACATGTCAAATCATATTATCGATTTTGACTAAAAACGATAGCATAAAATATTACTTGTAAATATTATCTAATTTATCGCGATTTTTATCGAACCGAAAAAAACGTGAAATAATCGCAACAAAATTGGTGAAATTCGACACCGACCGGCGATATCAATAACCACATTACCGCTGCCGGGTCGTCGCCCTTAGCTGTCCCGCTCGATCAAGCAGCGCTTCGGGGTTGTCATCACCCTTGGGCGTCAGGTCGAAATGCCAGCGCACATTCGATTGACTTCCAGGCATCATTTCCGCCACCAAATCCGGCCCGATATGGTCCCACCACGGGGTCTTGGCTTCCGCCTGCGTCCATAAAGGTGAAAAACCCTCCATCTCCAGCCGAACATCGTACACCCCGTAATGCGTGAACGGCACACTCACCGGTGTACGACCCACTTCCTGATCGTTCAAATACACCAGCGCCCCCGCTGGCTCCGACGTGACATGAATCGTCCGTTGCGTACAACCCATCATCATGACGTTGATGAGCAGCCCCGCCACCAAAACGCACACCGATTGCATCCCTGTGTTCATTCCCGCATTGTAACCGTGTTGTTGACGCCGAGGGCTTTAGCCCCGGATGACTTTCTTTCGATCATGAATCAATCAAATCATCCGGCCCTGAAGGGCACGGCGTCAAGTCGAAACAAAACGATCGTCAATAAAACCCTTTTTCCTTTCACCGTTTGAGCTTCTCCGGGTACTTTTCCTCCAGTTTGTCCACCTTCGGCAGTGCCACGCCCTGCACATAAGGCTGCGTCGGGTTGCGCACCGCAAAATCCTGGTGATACCCCTCCGCCGGGTAAAACTCGGTGAGCGGCTCTAATGTTGTCACAATCGGCCGACTGAACACCTTGGTCTCGTTCAATTGCCCGATATAGGCCCGGGCGATTTTTTCCTGTTCCTTGTCCGCAAAAAAAATCGCTGAGCGATATTGCCGACCCACATCCGCACCCTGACGATTCAGTTGCGTCGGGTCATGCGCGATGTTGAAAAACACTTTCAGCAATTGACCCAAAGTGATTTTTGACGGGTCGTAGGTGATGGCGATCACCTCCGCGTGGTCGGTGCTGCCGTTGCTGACGATGTCATATTTGGCCGTCGCAGCCGTACCGCCTGCATAGCCGGACACGACATCGATCACCCCGTCGAGTTTTTCGAACACAGCTTCCGTACACCAAAAGCAGCCGCCGGCGAGCACAACCTGACGCTGGGTTGAAGCGGTTGCCAACGGTTCATCGGTCACCGGGTCGGGGAACCCGCTGTAGGTTGAGGTGTTATTGGCAGCGCTGGTTTTGGCATCATGAGTCGCTGCTGCGTCCGCACCGTTGGAGGGGTCGGGGCGTTGGCAAGCCATGCCCGCAAAGGTGAGCATCAGTCCCAGCATGATGAGTTTTCCTTTCATGAAGCACGGTTCCATCAAACGTTTGTAAGTGACATCTGCAATCAATACAGATACCCAAGTCCTCGTCACTACGTTCCTCGTCCTTGGCTTGGGTTCTACACTCGACCACTCGACCACTCGACCACTTCCACTCACAATCGTATGCCCCAACTGGATTGATGTATCATTTGCCCCTTACCTTTTTTCCAGCACCCACCACCCATGAACCCCCCGATCACAAACTCTGCACGCACGGTTCGAGCCGGGGTCATCTATGGCTTGTCGGCCTACCTTTGGTGGGGGTTCATCGCCCTTTATTTCAAACTCATCGCCCATGTCCACGAACTTTCGGTTTTATCCAGTCGCATCGTCTGGTCGGTTGCGTTCCTGGCGATGATCATCACCTGGCAGGCGCACTGGTCGCAGGTCAAGGCAGCCTTGCTGCATCGTCGCACCCTGGGCCTGCTGGCGCTGGGGGCGGTGCTCATCGCTGGCAACTGGTTTGTTTTTATCTTCGCAGTCAACCGGGGCCAGCTCTTGCAATCCAGCCTGGGTTACTACATCAATCCGTTGCTCAATGTGCTACTGGGCACACTGGTACTGCGTGAACGTTTGCGACCGGTGCAATGGGTTTGTTTTTTACTAGCACTGATCGGGGTGGTCATTGCCGGGGTCGCAGCCGGGGCTTTGCCCTGGATCGCCCTGACCCTCTCTACATCGTTTGCCCTTTACGGGCTGATCCGCAAACTGGTTGCTGTCGATGCGGTCGTCGGTCTTTTTCTCGAAACCACCATCCTTTTTCCGCTGGCGGCCAGTTGGCTTTATCTGACATGGTCCACCTGGACAATCAACCTCACCTTCACCGACCATGGTCTGCTCGCCCTGGCGGGCATCGTCACCGCTTTGCCCCTGCTCTGGTTTGCCCAGGCTGCGCAAAGGTTGCGTTTGAGTACGCTGGGTTTCATGCAGTACATCGCCCCGAGTGTGCAATTTCTCCTGGCGGTGTTTTTGCTGCATGAACCGATGAACAAGCCGCGCTTGCTCAGCTTCGCCTTCATCTGGCTGGCGCTTTTGATTTTTACCATCGACTCGTGGCGAGCCTACCGCAAACCCCCCGGCGAAGTGGTCGAAATCAGCGGGTGATCCAGCAAGCCACCTGACGGATGGTGGTGTGACGCAATGGTCTGGTGCGCCATGGAAACCTAGGGTGAATTAACGTATCTTCATGGGCGGTGCGGGGCTTTTTTTCAACCACCTGGAAGAAGTGACCACATGATTCGCAACCGAGATGAAGTACCGGTTTCACTGGCGATCGTCGGCTGCGGCGGACGCATGGGCAGGCGGCTGGTGGCGCTGGCATTGGAAGAAAAACAGTTGCGTCTGACCGCTGCGCTGGAGGCAACAGGACACCCCATGCTCGGACAGGATGCGGGCCTGCTGGCGGGGGCAACGGCATGCAAGGTGATGATCAGCGATCGACTGCCCGAGGAAAAGGTCGATGTGGTAATCGACTTCACCAGCCCGGCGGCGACGCGACAAATGCTACGTACCTGTGTGCAACGACATACCGCACTGGTCATCGGCACCACTGGTTTGACAGCCGATGATCATCGTTTGATGGATGAAGCCGGCAAGTCGATACCCGTGCTGCAGGCCGCAAACATGAGCCTGGGGGTGAACCTGCTGTTGGGCATCGTCGCGCGCATGGCCCAAACGCTGGGCGATGATTACGACATTGAAATCACCGAGTCGCACCATCGCATGAAAAAAGATGCGCCCTCGGGTACAGCCCTGGCGCTGGCACAGGCGATTTGCGAAGCGACGGGCAAAAGTTTGGACAAGGATGTGGTACACGGTCGCCATGGGGACGATGTGCCTCGTGTGCGCGGCAGCATCGGCATGCATGCGCTGCGTCAGGGCGACATCATCGGCAAACACACCGTCAGTTACGCCTGCGTGGGTGAGTTGCTGGAAGTGACGCACACAGCCACGAACCGCGATGTGTTTGTGCGTGGGGCGATTCATGCCGCCAAGTGGTTGGCCGACCGCACGCCCGGTCGGTACACCATGAAGGATGTGCTGGGGATTTGATACGGAATTTCGAATTGCGGATTTCGAATTTCGAATTTGAAGACAAGCCGGGAACGAATTTTCGAACTAACCACGCCTGAACTTCACGTCCGCGTGAAGTTCAGGATGATTGATCAAATCACCAACGGCGCCGACGCAAAGCGTCTGCGCTAAACAAAGCCTCATCACTTGACCACTTGACCACTTGGTCACTCGACCACTGGGTCAATGGATACAATGCCCGCATGGTTGCACCTCTGTTATTTTTGATGTTTGTGGCAATGTTATTGAGCCTGCCGATGACCGCGATGGTGATTCGGGCGGCCCGGCAACTGGACCTCACCGATAAACCCGAGGACCCCCTTCTCGCACCGGGCAGTCGCAAGTGGCATGGTCGGCCAATCCCTAACACCGGCGGGGTCGCGCTATTTCAAGCCGTGGCTCTGCCCATCGTCGTCGGCCTGGGTACGTTGCACTGGGCACCGGCTTCGTACTGGCAGGGTTGGCTGGAACCGATGATCGAACATTTACCCGGTCTGCGTCAGCAAACGCCACTGGCATTGGCGGTGCTCGGCGGCGCGCTGGCGCTTCATGTGCTGGGGCTGATTGATGATCGCAAACGACTGGGGCCTTGGTCAAAGTTGATCGTGCAACTGCTCGTGGCCGGCGTGCTGGCCATCGGGTTTGAAGTGCGCATTTTGGAAATGCTGGGCAACTGGTGGGGCACCTCCGGCTTGGTGCTCAGTGTGGGTTTGACGATGCTGTGGGTACTGGCCATCACCAATGCGATGAACTTTTTGGACAATATGGACGGCCTGTCCGCGGGCATCGGCGCCATCATCGCGGGGATTTACCTGACGGCCAACCTCATCGGCGGACAATGGTTCGTGGCGGCGTTGTCGGCGTTGTTGATGGGGGCGTTACTGGGGTTTTTGGTATTCAATTTTCCGCCGGCGAAGGTGTTCATGGGTGATGGCGGATCACTGGTGCTGGGTTTTTTACTGGCGGTCATCAGCATTCGCACGACCTATGTGCCGACGGACACCAGTTTGGTGGGTGATGGAATGACCGCAACGTTGCCGCAGGGTTACGGGGTGTTCATGCCGCTGGTGGTCATGGCTGTGCCGTTGTACGACCTGTGCAGTGTGACCTTGATACGTTTGTCAAAAGGGCAAAGCCCGCTGGTGGGGGATCGCAATCATTTTTCGCATCGCCTGGTGCGCATGGGTTTGTCGCAGCGATCGGCTGTGATGGTGATTTGGATGTGCACCCTGGCCACCGGGCTGGGCGGCATCATGTTACGCACACTCACCACCTGGCAGGCGATTTTGGTGGCAGGGCAGACGCTGGCGATTTTACTTTTATTGGCGATGCTCGAACGCGGTGCGGTGAAAAAAGCAAGGCAGGGGTGATTATCGTTGTGATTGGTCAGGAAACCGCGGGTTACCACCCGCGGCTATGAGGACTTTGTATTGCTCCGTCTAGCCGCGGGTGGTAACCCGCGGTTGATTAGGTCACTTTTCGCCCTGGCACAACATTTGCCTCCAATCGCCTTGGAGACTAAAACCTTGGCGATGTTAAAACTAGCCACTGTGCTCGACAACCCCGGTGAGCCGCAGACGGAAACGCGCTACCGCGATCCGCAGGAATTGCGCCGACTGGGGTACAACGGTCTGGTCCTTTATGAAACCACCGGCCTGTCTGGAATCGAATCGCCCGAAGCGGTGGGCACCGGTGAAATGCGTCGCTGGGTCGAACGGCAATTCGAACACGCTCATCAAACCCTGCAAAAAGCACGTGCCGCAGGCCTGCAAACCTACATCGTTTACGACACGCTGACTTTGGCGCGATCGGTGGTGGAGCGTCATGCCGCCAATCTGGTGTGTCGCAATCGACCGACGATGCTCTGCCCAGCCAGTGAACTGGCGATCACCCTGTCGGTGCGTGCCCTCGAAGCATTGTTCACTCAGTGGCCGGAGTTGGACGGGGTGGTGCTGCGTTTTGGGGATAGTGACGCAGCACGGTTGCCGTATCTGGTGGGCAACGATATTTATCAGCCGCATTGTGCCCGCTGTTCGCAACTGGGGCGAGCGGAGCGCATCAGTACGGTGCTGACACGGTTTCACGAACTGGTGGTGGGCAAACTGAACAAACGTTTGATCGCAAGGGCGTGGAACGTTCGGCCGAGCGGCATGCACGATTCCGTCGAACTTTGCACCCGTTTGCGCGACATGCTGCCGGGCGGTGACAATCCGCGTGATGATAGATTTGTGCTGTCGTTCAAAATTAGTGAAGCTGATTTTTGGCGCTATCAACATTGGAACCCAGCCAGCCTGGTGCTGGGTGATCGGCCGATTGTGTACGAATTGCAATGTCAGCGCGAATTCGAAGGTAAGGGTGGTTTACCCAACTGGCAGGTCGATCTGTGGCGCAATGGTTATCCCGAAACGCGCGACACTCACCCGCAGCAGGGGCTTGCGAAAGTGGTCGATCAAATCAACCTGGCGGGGTTGTGGGCGTGGGTACGCGGTGGCGGCTGGGGCGGGCCGTTTGTGAAAAATGAGACTTGGATTGACGCCAACGTCGTGGCTGCGCCGCTGCTGGCCGACAACCCGCGCACCGAGCCGGCTCAACTGGCCAGCGGTTGGATTGCCGCCCGGCTCAAGGGGTTGGACGATCGCGCAGCCGAGGCAGTGCTTGACGCATTGCAAAAATCACCCCATTTCATACTCAGTGGTTTTTACGTCGGCCCATTTGCCAGGCAGCGTAACAGTGCCTGGCACCCCAACGGCGATTGGATACAGGATGATTTGGTCGATGCCCAGGCTGCCTGGCGGATGATCGGACGATTGCCCGACAGTGAGTTGGACGAAGTGGTGCGGGAAAAGCAGCAGACGGTGGAGGATTTGGCAGCGGTGCGCACGCGCATGCAGCAGGCGATCACCGATCAGAATCATTCGGTGATGGACCCGCTGGTGAACACGCTCATTTACGCCGAGTCGCTGTTCGAGGCATTGCGCGATTTACTGGCCGGGCTGGTGGCGTATCGGCGTTATCTCAAAAGCAAAAACCCGGCACTGGCGACGCTCTGTCGGCAACGGTTGCTCGCCGCCCAAAGTCACTGGAATCACCACACGCAAAGACACGGTTCATTACCCGGCTGTGCGACCGCTTTCCGTGAAGCACACTTCTGGGAACTGACCCAGAAAATACTCAGCGAAGTGACGCAGTGAGTTGGAATCCCCCACGCCTGATCTTCGTCGGCCGCGACGAAGATCAGGATGGTTCATCCAAGCACAATTGACGCCGAGGGCTTTAGCCCCGGATTTTTTGTTCTCAAATATCCGGCCCTGAAGGGCACGGCGTCAACACCGCCGACGCAAAGCGTCCGCGCTAAACAAATACAAATCATCGACCACTTGACCACTTCATCCCATTCACACCATGGTCATGCCGCCATCGACGACCAGCGTGTGACCGGTGACAAAGCCCGCATCTTCGCTTGCCAGAAATGCCACCGCTGCGGCGATTTCGCGCGGCTGACCCATGCGTTTGAGCGGCGTCACTGCCGTGGCCATGTCCTTGATTTGCTGCGGCAGGCCACTGGTCATGTCCGTTTCAATAAACCCCGGTGCGACCACGTTGGCGGTGATGTTTTTCACGGCCATTTCCTTGGCGATGGATTTGGTCATACCCATCAGCCCGGCCTTGGCGGCTGCGTAATTGGCCTGACCGAAATTACCCACCACCCCGGCCACGGAACTGATGTTGATGATGCGTCCCCACTTGCCGCGCATCATCGGTCGCAATGCCCCGCGACAGGCGATAAACACGCTGCGCAGGTTGGTTTGAATCACACTGTCAAACTCATCATCACTCATGCGCATCATCAAATTATCGCGCGTGATCCCGGCGTTGTTGACCAGAATGTCCAGCCGTTTGAATTCGTCGGCCACGCCTTCGATCAGGGCTTCGACGGCTTTGCTGTCGGACAAATCACAGGTTCGCACGGTTGCTTTGCCGCCGGCGGCGGTGATGGTGTCAGCGACCTGCTGCAATTTGTCGGCTTGCCGGGCCACAAGGATCACATGCCGACCTTGCTGCCCCAGGGCCTGGGCGATGGCGGCACCAATCCCGCGCGAGGCTCCGGTGACGATGGCAATACGTTGCGGGAGGGGGTCAGTCATTAGGTTGGACCTCGCGTTGGTGATTTCGAATTTCGAATTTCGAATATACAGAAAAGAACAATGAATTAATACGTCACACGATCGCATTACTTCGAGATACGACGCCTGAACAGCGGGGCTTCCCGCTAAATTCGAAATCCGAAATTCGACATTCGAAATTCAGTTCGGTTCTGCAAAACTTTCCACTTTCACGGATCGGTCGATACGTTTCATCATGCCGGCCAGGGATTTGCCGGGAGCCAGTTCGACGAATTGGCCGGGCACGTGGGTCATCAGCCAGATCATCGATTGTTCCCAGCGTACCGCGCCGGTGAGCTGATCGACCAGGCGTTGTTTGACGTAATCAATTTTGTTGATTTCGTGGTAAATGCCGGTGACGTTGGCCATGACCGGCACATCGGGTGTGTTCCAGTTGATCTGATCGAGGGCTTCCTTCAATTTGGCGGCTGCAGGTTTCATGATCGGGGAATGAAACGCCCCGGCCACCTTGAGCGGTTGTGCTTTG
Organism: uncultured Phycisphaeraceae bacterium; assembly: GCA_964427135.1. Classification (GTDB taxonomy): domain Bacteria; phylum Planctomycetota; class Phycisphaerae; order Phycisphaerales; family Phycisphaeraceae; genus JAJXSS01. Next base: position 13,085 of record CAYRTH010000030.1, on the reverse strand, counting down.
ATCCCCATGTCCGAGGCGCGGGACAGGGCACGCTGGCAGGCCGACAGGTGACCCGACAGCACGATCTGGCCGGGGCAGTTGAAATTAGCAGGCACCAATACTTCATCGCCGACGACGGTTTCCTGGCACAGCAGGCGGGCCTGGGCTTCATCACTGCCGATGAGTGCGACCATGCCCGAAGCCACGCCTGTGGCGGCTTCCTGCATCGCCTGTCCGCGCAATCGCACCAGTTTCAAACCGGTTTCAAAATCAAAGGCCCCGGCCAGGTGCAGGGCGGTGAACTCACCCAGGGACAACCCCGCTGCCGCGGCGATTTTGGGGAACTTGCCTTGTGATGACAAGGCTCGGAAACAGGCGATGCTGGTGGTGTAAATGGCTGGCTGGGCGTTGTCCGTGCGGGTGAGTTCCTCCTCCGGCCCGTTCCAGCAAAGTTCGCTGAGCTTAAAACCAAGAATTTCATCGGCCTGATGAAACGTCTCGGCTGCGATGGGGTATTTGTCCGCCCAGGCTTTGCCCATGCCCACCGCCTGCGCCCCTTGACCGGGACACAAAAGGATGGCCGTGGGAGAAGAACGTAGGGACTGGGTTGGTGAAGTAATGGTGATGGTCATGATGTCTTGGTGGATTTCGAATTTCGGATTTCGGATTTCGAATTTGCGGAATCGTTATTCGTGAGTCGCTGGTTTGATGTTTACGGTAGTACGACGTTTGGCGGTGCGAGCGCTGGCGGTGATGATTGCCAGCAGTTGACGACATTCGTCCATCAGATTGGTCATGCGCTGCGGCTTGACCATTTGTGCCTCGGTGATCAGCTCCAAAAAATACAAGGTTTCCGCGGCTTCACGTTCAGCAATTTCCATGTTCGTAATGTAATGACGACGCGACGATGCTCGCAGTGCTTCCCGGTAATTGGCTCCAATGGACGTGCCGGACTTGATCAGTTGACGGCCCAACACATCGGCACGGTAATTACGGGGTAATTCCTCCGTCAAAGCCAGCACCCGCAGAGCGAATGCTTTGGTGCGAGCGAGCATGTCATGTTTATTCATCGCGTTCGTCTCCACGACGAGTCACGATTCAATCAACAGTCTTTTTTGACTGCGGGCCTTTCTGCAAATCCGAAATTCGAAATCCGAAATTCGAAATTCAAATCCTCCACAAAGACCCCGCCCAGGTCAGGCCGCCGCCGATGCCGATGAACAGCACCAGGTCACCGCTTTTGACCTTGCCCGCGGTCCACAATTCATGCAAACAGATCGGCACACTGGCGCCGCTGGTGTTCCCGTAACGATCAATGTTGATGTACAGCTTCTCCGGCCCCAGCCCCAGCCGTTCACGAGCGCTTTCCAGAATGCGGATGTTGGACTGGTGCGGGATGATCATCGTCAGGTCGGCGGGCTTGAGGTTCTGTGATGCAAGGGCTTCATCGATGATTTTTTTCAGGGTCGAAACCGCAAACTTGAAAATGGCCTGCCCGTTCATCTGCAAGGTGTTGAACGTGCCGGAAAATATTTTGTCATCCGCCGGGATGTTGTGTTGATCACGCGGGCAGTAAAGTTCCTGCCACAGGGAACCATCGCTGTGCAGCACGGTGTGCAACGGGCCTTGATTGGCATCATCACTGGCGGTCAGAATCGCGGCCCCGGCCCCATCGCCGAATAAAATGCAGGTGCGACGGTCTTTCCAGTCGGTGATGCTGCTCAAGGTTTCAGCGCCGATCACAGCCACGGTTTTGGCCTGCCCGGTGCGAATCATGCTCGTGGCCACCGACAGGGCATAGACAAACCCGGAACAGGCGGCGTTCAAGTCCATCGCTGCGGCAGGCACTGCTCCGACATCAGCCACCACCTGCGCTGCCGTCGAGGGGCAGATCATTTCCGGCGTGATCGTGGCGCAAATCACCATGTCCAGTTGTTTGGGCGACATGCCGGCATTTTGCAATGCCATGGTCAAGGCCGCAGAGGCCAGGTGACGCGCGGTGGTGCCGGGGTCCACCAAGTGACGGGTTTTGATGCCGGTGCGCTGGCTGATCCACTCATCATTGGTATCGACGAATTTCGCCAGGTCATCATTGGTGACCAGTCGTTTGGGCAGACCGATGCCCGTGGACACCAGCCTGACACCCTTGGCGGAAAAACCACTGCCCATGGACGCGGAACCGGCGGAGGAACTTCCCTGAATCATGCCTTGCCTTCCTGAACAGCGGCTTTGGCGTCACCCATCGCATCGGGTTGAGCAACCTTGGGCGCCTTGGCTAGTGCGTCCACAATCGCCTGATTGATGCCCAGTTTGGCAAACGCCAGGGAATTGCGAATGGCCGCCTTGATGGTACGAGCGACACTGGAACCGTGACACTTAAAGAAAATGCCGTTGGCGCCCAGAAGCGGTGCTCCGCCGTATTCGTGGTAGTCGTGTTTCTTGTAAATATTTTTGACCACCGGCTCAAAGCGCATCGCCAGTTCCGGGTCCACCTCGAAAACCTCATGGGCGATCATACGGAACAAACCAGCCGACAAACCCTCCGCCAGTTTGAGCACGACATTGCCGGTGAAGCCTTCGGTGATGACCACGTCACACTTGCCGTCGAACAGGTCGCGTCCTTCGATATAGCCAGTGTAGTTGAGCGTCGGGTCGGCTTTCATCAACTTGGAGCATTCACGCACCAGGGCGTTGCCTTTGCCTTCTTCGCCGCCGATGGACAATAAAGCCACGCGGGGGTTGTCGATGCCGTGCAGTCGATTGGCGTACACCGCTGCCATGTGACCGTATTGGTGCAGGTGGGGGGCTTTGGGTTCGGGGTTGGCGCCGACATCGCAAACGACCAGCGGCCCGTGCATGGAGGGAAATGTCACTGCAATACCAGGACGCAGCACACCGGGTAAACGGCGCATTTCCATTTGTGCCGCCGCGACGCAGGCACCGGTGTTGCCGGCACTGATGGTGATGTCGCAGCGCTGAGTTCCGCCGTGACGATGGCCCCCCAGCCGCGCCATGCGTACGATGGAACTGTCGGTCTTCTGCCGCAGTGCGGTGACCGGCGGATCGTGCATGGTGATGAGCTGAGTCGTGGCCTGAATTTCGATGCGTGATTCGTTTTTCAACCCGGCTTCGATGATGCCTTCACGGATGATGGCAGCATCACCGATGAGGACCAAGGTGTCCTCCGGCGAAAGCAAAGATAACGCATCCAGGCAGCCGGCCAGGATCGCGTCGGGGGCGTTGTCACCACCCATGACGTCGATGCCGATGCGCAACTTAGGCTTCCTGTGCAACCTTGAGTTTCAGACCGGGACGCACGTAGCCGCATTCGGGGCAGGCGGCATGGGGCAGCTTGGCGCTGCCGCAGTTGGGACAGCGCACCGCGATGGTGGGCTTGAGTGCCTGATGCGAACGGCGCATCCTGCTTTGCGAGCGTGTTTTGCGTTGACAGGGGAGCATGATCGACTTCCTTCGGCTTACGCCTTGATAAACCCGCTTGCCCTCACGAAAGCTGCGGGTTCATGCGATGAACACCACCCAACCCTTCCATTCACCAATGCCTGCTGGTGACCGCCAACATCAGGCTGGGTGTAGTCGGGTAAGGTTACATAAGCCTGAAGAAGTGGTCAAGTTCCGAAATGGGCCAAGTGCCATTTCCAATACCTCGGTGACAGCACCGAGCCACGCCGACATGGCACAGGCCGCGGACGGACAACCCTTTGCGGGAGTGGGCGGGTGGAGTTTGGTCGTTGGATCAGCCTGGGCATGAATTCACAGGTTTGAATACACCTGTGGGTTGACGCAATGCGGCAGACGTTCGCCTTTCAAGCCGGCGATCAGGTTATTGGCCGCAAGGACTGCCATATCGTCGCGCGTTTGTTCGCTTGCGCTGGCAATGTGCGGGGCAATGACACAATTTTCGAGGTCGAGCAGGGGGCTTTCCAGCGGCAGCGGCTCCGGGTCGGTCACATCCAGGGCGGCGGCAAAAATCCGCTTGTTTTTCAGGGCCGCATAAAGCGCATCCTGATCGACCACCGGGCCGCGCGAGGTGTTGACAAAGACCGCATTCGGCTTCATCTTTGCAAAAAAGTCGGCATTGGCCAGATGATGGGTTTCTGCCGTCAGCGGCGAATGCAATGAGACAAAATCAGATTCGCGCAGTAACTCTTCAAGCGTTTCGATCGGCGTCGCATTCCAGGCTGGCGCCGCGGTCGGGCCGTAATAGATTACACGCATATCAAACCCGCTGGCGCGCTTTGCCATTGCGCGGCCGATCCGACCAAAGCCCACCAAGCCAAGCGTTTTGCCAACCAGATCGACACCCAGCAAAATCGACGGCCCCCAGGTCACCCATTTGCCCGCGCGCAGGTAACGCTCCGCTTCAGGGATGCGCCGCGCGGCGGCAAGCAGGAGCGCAAAGGCAAAATCAGCGGTGGCATCAGTCAGGATTCCCGGCGTATTGCCAACCGGGATTCGGCGCGCTGTCGCATCCGCGACGACGATATTATCGAACCCGACCGCATGGTTGCTGACAACCTTCAACTGCGGCCCGGCGGCGTCCAGCATTTGGGCGTCGATTTTATCAGTCAGCAGGCACAACAGCCCCTCCACGCCGCGCACTTTTTCGAACAGGGTCTCGCGGCTGGGCGGCAGGTCGTGCGGCCAGATTTCAGGTTCGCAAAAAGCTTTGACCAGGTCCAGACCCTTATCGCGGATAATTCGGCTGACAAACACTTTTGGCTTTTGCACGGCGGCTTCTCCCGGCAATTTTCAGCACGATAACCGCAATTCCAAATCTCAATAACCAGAGTAATGCCAAAATGGGGAAATCGCCACCCCCGTTTGCGTCGCTCAAGGGCCGGGGAGGGGGGCAAGGGGAGGGTAGAAACAGGGCAAACGCATCTGTATGGGTTTAACCCCGGGGGCGTGAGGGAGCGGTGATTTATCTGCCTTGACGCTACGGGATGACCGCTCCCTTACGCTGGTCGCGGCTCGTACATGCGTTTGCCCTGATGGTAGAAAGTTCATTCTAGATTTGGAATTGCTGCCGTGATAACGTAGGCGTATGAACCCGGATCGCTTCCTGACCTACAGTCTACGCCGGCATTCGCGCGGCACAGCAGTCATGCGCATTTTGGCGGCGGCCATGCAGTCTGTCAGCCCCCAGAGCCTGAATTACCCGGCGGCGGATGAAATTTTGAATCAGGTGGATGGGGACATCTTCGTCCTCGGGCTGGGGAAGGCCGCCCCTGGCATGGTCGCCACCCTGGCCCCTCTCCTCGCGGATCGCGCCCACTTTGGCCTGCTCATTCCAAAACAGGCGCCGGCCCACGCCCCCGCGGGATTCGAAATCATCCCCGGCGGCCATCCCATTCCCAATGCAGGCAGCCTGCGGGCCGGGCAACGCACCCTCGAACTGGCTGCGGACCTGGGCAAAAACGACCTGCTGTTGTGCCTGGTTTCCGGCGGCGGTTCGGCGCTGATGACCTGTCCGCAGCCTGGCCTTTCACTGGACGATTTGCAGAAGCTCACCGCAGCCCTGCTGGCTTGCGGCGCGCGAATCGACGAAATCAACAGCCTGCGCCGTCATCTTGACCGCGTCAAGGGAGGCGGATTGGTACGGGCAGCTTGTCCGGCGCGGGTTGTCAGTTACATCCTGTCGGATGTCGTTGGCAATCAACTGGAGATCATCGCATCAGGCCCTACCGCGCCCGACCCCAGCCGCCGCGAAGATGCGCTCAATGTATTGGCAAAATACGACTTGACGAAAAAAGTTCCAGCCGCGATTCTCAAGGCGTTGGAAAATGCGCCTGAAACCCCAAAACCAAGCGACGCGCTGTTTGCGCGTGTTGAGAATGTCATCGTTGGCAGTAATGCCATCGCGGCACAATCGGCCATTACGCAGGCAAAAGCCGAGGGCTTTCACTCTGTTTTTCTTGGCGATACCTGGCAGGGCGAAGCGCGGATGGTGGCAAAAACACTTTGCGAACATCTCAAAAACCAACCCCGCCACCCTTTTTGCCTGGTGGCGGGCGGCGAGACGACGGTTTGCTTAAGCGGGGATGGCTTGGGCGGGCGAAATCAGGAGTTGGCTCTGGCTGCGGCACGCGAACTGGCCGGGCTGACCGATGTGCTGTTGGTAACGCTTGCCACCGACGGAGAAGACGGCCCAACCGATGCCGCCGGGGCGGTTGTCAACGGCGATACCCTGGCCCACGCCCGTTCGCTTGGGCTGGATGCAGACAATTACCTGCGCCGCAACGATTCGTATCATTTTTTCAAAGCCATCGGTGATGGGTTGTTGCCCGGCCCCAGCGGAACCAATGTGAATGACCTGGTTTTCCTGTTTGGATTTTCTCCTGAGACCGATACCAGAGCATAGAACAACAGGCAGTCCCTACGACGAATGTTCCCTGATTGCCTCAGGAAGGAAAGGTTGATTGGCAGTTGACCTGTCCTGTGATGATGATCCTGGCGCTGTAAGCATCACCGGGCGCTGGTCAAAACTCGGCATGGCCGGGCGTGCGCGGAAAGGGAATCACATCACGAATGTTGGTCATGCCTGTCGCATAAAGCATGGCTCGTTCAAACCCCAGGCCAAACCCGGCGTGAGGGACCGTCCCGTAACGTCGCAGGTCACGATACCACTCGTAAGCGTGTTTGTTTAGTTGCATTTCATCGAGTCGGGCATCAAGCACCGACAAACGTTCTTCGCGTTGTGATCCGCCGATGATTTCACCCACGCCCGGTAATAGCACATCCATGGCCGCGACGGTATTGCCATCGTCGTTGAGCCGCATATAAAAGGCTTTGATTGTTTTGGGGTAATCGGTCAGCACCACCGGGCCGTTGATGTAATCTTCCGTGAGGTAGCGTTCGTGTTCGCTTTGCAGGTCCATGCCCCAGTGCACGGGGAATTCGAACTTGCGACCTTCGCCCACGGCTTTTTCCAGTTGTGTCACGGCCTGGGTGTAGGTCATGCGGACAAACGGGGCAGCGATCATTTTTTCCAAACGAGTGATGCAATCCTTGTCGATGCGCTGGGCGAAAAACGCCATGTCATCCGCCCGCTCGGTTAGCAGAGCCGTGAATATGAACTTGAGGAACGCCTCGGCCAGGTCGGCATCATCGGACAAATTGGCAAAGGCGATTTCCGGTTCGATCATCCAAAACTCGGACAGGTGCCGGGTGGTGTTGCTGTTCTCGGCTCGGAACGTCGGGCCAAACGTGTAAACCTTCGACAACGCGCAGCAATAGGTTTCGACATTGAGCTGCCCGGACACGGTGAGGTACGCTTCTTTGCCGAAAAAGTCTTTCGAAAAATCGATGGCGAATTTCGGCTTTTGGCTTTTCGGAGCCGCGAGTGGTAACGAGCGGTTCTGCGGAACACCACTCGCTTCCGCTCGTGGCTCTGAAGTATTGCATACTTGGCCACTTTCTTTATCCGTCACTTGACCACTTGACCACTCGACCACTTGACCACTTTGCTTCAAAGGCAGACTCTGCAAATCAAGCGTCGAAACCCGGAACATGGCCCCGGCCCCTTCACAGTCGCTGGCGGTGATGATCGGAGTATGCACCCAATAAAATCCGCGTTCGTGAAAGAAGCGGTGCACAGCCATGGAAAGGCAGTGTCTCACCCGGGCGATGGCGCCGAAGGTGTTGGTGCGCGGGCGCAGGTGAGCCACGCTGCGCAGGTATTCGAAGCTGTGGGCTTTGGGTTGAATCGGATAAGTGTCGGGGTCATCGACCCAACCCAGCACCGTGATGTCGTCGGCCTGTACTTCCCACGATTGGCCCTTGCCCTGCGACGGGACGAGTTTGCCGGTGACGATCAGCGAACAACCCGCGGTGATGCGTGATATTTCCGTGGTGTAGTTGGCAAGCGTGCCGGGGGCGACGATTTGCAGTGTGTCGAAGCACGAACCATCGTGCAGAGCGATGAAGGACAAGCCCCCAGCCGACTTGGAGTCACGCCGACTACGCACCCAGCCTTGCAGCTTGACGGTGCTATCGTGCGCGAGCTTGTTTTGCAAAATGTCACGGATGGCAGTGGCGTTCATGATGCACATGATACTTGCAGTCAGCGGTTGCGATAAAATGAATGAAAAGCATCGACAAGAATTCACCGCAGGGGTACAACGTGGCTAGGGGCTGGTAGCTGGGGGCTAGGTCAAACAAGGGGTGTTCTTTGCTCTGCCCAGCACCCAGCACCTAGTTCCAAGCACCCCATTCCGATGTTTTTGCTGGCAACGGGCGAAGCAAGTCATCGGTTAGGTGAGCCAAGGTGCCATCATGATCACCCCGGATAAACCTTGGGTACGTCAGCCGGCCGTGGCGGGACTGTTTTACCCGGCTGACCCCGGGCAGTTGCGCCATGTCGTGCATGGTTTGTTACAGGATGCGGCACAGCGGGAACCCGTGACACCGCCATCGACGAATCAGATAAACCCCACGGCAAGCACCACGAAAAGGATTCAGCCCCGGGCGCTGATTGTGCCTCATGCCGGGTACCTGTACAGCGGTTACACGGCTGCGTGCGGGTTTTTCCAACTGATGCATGAATCAGTCCGGCGAAATGTCGAACGGGTCGTACTCATCGGCCCGGCTCACCGCGTCATGGTGCAAGGCTTGGCGACCAGCTCAGCACAGGCTTTTGCAACCCCACTGGGGCAGGTGAAGGTCGATACCGAATCGGTCGCGCGGCTATGCGACCAGAGCGAGGCGGTCATTCATGATCAGGCCCACGAACCGGAACACGGATTGGAAGTGGAGTTGCCGTTTTTATTGGAGGTGCTCGGTACGTTTGTGGTGTTGCCGCTGCTTTTTGGACAAACAGGGTTGCAACAGGTGGCGGATGTGTTGCGACCCTGGGCAAGTGATGAACAAACGTTGATCGTGGTCAGCTCGGATTTGAGCCATTTTTTGAGGGACGAGGAGGCGCAACGGGTCGATGCGATCACCGCACGAAAGATCGAAGCGTTGGAGGCGGAAGCACTTCAGCCGACCGATGCATGCGGTCACACGGCGGTGGCGGGGTTGTTGGTCGTGGCACGGGAATTGGGTTGGCATTGTCAACGTTTGGATATGCGTAACAGCGGGGCTGCGGAGGGGGAAACAGCGCGACGGGACCGGGTGGTGGGGTATGGGTCGTGGGTGTTGGGGTCGGAATCGGGGCAAACGCATGTGGATGTGTTGAACGAGCCGCGACCGTGAGGGAGCGGATTATTTACCAGCATCGCCCCTACGGGAAGACCGCTTACGGTCGCGGCTCGTCAATGCGTTTGCCGTGAGTTGGCATGAAAGATTGCCGAAATCGGGCGACATCAACCGATAAACAGGGACAAGGCCACGTGTATTGTTTGCTGCGCCATCAACGGCCAGGGCGAGGGTGCGCTGTGGTTGTGGTATGAAATGCAGCGGACGGATCATGATGAAGGAACAGACTAAGTGGGCCGGGTGAAAATACGAACCGTTACGCCCTCACCCCTGCCCTCTCCCGGAGGGAGAGGGGGCATACAGCCAAACGGAATCGAGCATGGTTATGCGGCTGGATGAATTATTCAAAGACCAACAGGTCATGCTGCCCCAGGGGACCGGTGCGCATGAGGTGATGGACCTGACCGATGACTCGCGGCAGGCGCAGCCGGGCTGGTTGTTTATTGCCCGCAGCGGGTCGAGGGAAGATGGGGCCAAATACATCAGCGATGCGGTGGGCCGAGGTGCAAGTGCTGTGCTGATGACGGACGATGCAGCGTTACCCCCGCTGCCGACGACAGGCCACAACCTCGTGGTGGTTCGATATCAGGGCACAACTATTGATTCAGCCTTGTGCGGTCGATGGGCGGAAAAATTGCACGGCCAACCCTCACGGCAACTGCAACTGATCGGCATCACCGGCACCAAAGGCAAAACCACCGTTGCCACCCTGGTTCACCAATTGCTGTCATCAGGGCAAAACAAGTGTGGGTTGATCGGCACGGTATGTATCGATGATGGGCAAACGCAAACCCCGGCTTCGCTCACCACGCCGGGGGCGACCGATTTTTCAAGGTTGCTGGCATGCATGGTCAAAAACGGTTGCCGATTTGCGGTGGCGGAATATTCCAGTCATGCCTTGCATCAGGGACGGGTGGCGAGTTTGGCGACCACAGCCGGGGTTTATACCAACCTCAGCGGCGACCATTTGGATTATCACGGGACGATGGACCATTACGCTGCCGCCAAGGCGATATTGTTTGAAACACTAGAACCGGGGGCATTGGCGGTGGTGAATATCGAGGATGAATATGCCCCGCGCATGTTGCGGGATTGCAAGGCGAAAGTGATTGGCTGTGCCATGGCCGAGGGTGCCAGCGCTGCAAGGGCGCTGGCAACGGTGCGCATGGTGTCGATGCAGGCTTCGGGCAGTGAATTGCAATTGACCGGGCCTTGGGGGGAGTTGAGGTGTCGTGTGCCGTTGGTGGGGGCGCATAATGGGATGAATGTATTGCAGGCAGCGGTGGTGGCACATCAGGTTGGCGGGTTGTCGAAAGAAGTGTTGGAACAAGCATTGAACCAGTGCAAGGCTCCGCCGGGGCGGTTGGAACCGGTGACGGTGCAAAGAAAAGAGGGAATGCAAAAACGCCCTCACCCCAACCCTCTCCCGGAGGGAGAGGGGGCGGAAAGCAGTCACCTGAACACGATAGACCCACCGATTAACGACGATCGTTTGAAATATTGTCAAGCTTTGCCCACGGTACTGGTTGATTACGCGCATACGTTTGACCCGCTGGAAAAAACCTTGCAATCACTTCGGCCGTTGATGAAGGCTGAACCCAAGGCGAAGTTGATTTGTTTGTTTGGTTGCGGGGGTGACAGGGACCGGACCAAGCGGCCGAAGATGGCGGCTGTAGCGTGCCATGAGGCGGACCTGGTGATCATCACCAGCGATAACCCGCGCACGGAAGACCCGCAAACCATTATTGATGAAATACTGGCCGGGGTGCCCGATGACACGGTGATCGGTCGTTTGCAGGGCGAACCGAGTTGGGGACAGTCAACGACCATCGACCCGAAGGTGAAAGTATTGGTGCACAGCGACCGGGCCTTGGCGATTCGCTGGGCGATTGCCCTGGCACGAGCCAACGATGTGGTGCTATTGGCGGG
>CAYRTH010000030.1:0-1948 GCA_964427135.1 uncultured Phycisphaeraceae bacterium | reverse complement strand
AAACGTATCAGATCATTGGTACCACCAAGCACCCGTTTGATGATCGGGAACTGGCGAAGGAGGCGTTGATGAAGTGGCGTGAGGAACTAGGTGCTGGGTGCTAGGAGATGGGACGGAAAAAGCTTTACCTAGCCACCAGCCCCTAGCACCCAGCGACAATGATGCTTTGAACCCATGATTCACACCCAACGTAGCCAGACATGATGACAAACCTGACAGACATACCGCCGCGTGAGTTGCCGATGCTGCCCGAGAGCATTGCCGCGTTTTGGACCCCTGCGGGGATTGCCCAGGTGCTGGGCGGTCGCTGGCTGGTGGCACCCAGTCACCCCGGTGCGACGTTGACGGGTTTATCGACGGATAGCCGAGCGGTGTCGCCGGGGCAGGTGTTCCTGGCCCTCAAGGGTGACAAGTTTAATGGTCACGATTTTGTCGCACCGGTCACGGCTCAAACGCAGGTCGGTCTGGTGATCGTGCAGCATGAGTTAACACCCACGACGCAGGCGGTGCCGATGTTGCATGTGCCTGATACGTTGGCGGCGTTGCAACAACTGGCCGGGGCATATCGCAGGGTATTGCAACAGGCGGGTGTGACGGTGATTGCCGTGATCGGGTCCAACGGCAAAACCACGACTCGTCATCTGATTCACACCGCCTTGTCGTGCACCTTGAAGGGCACGCAATCGCCCAAAAGTTTCAACAACCACATCGGCGTGCCGATGACGTTGCTGGCAGCAGGCCTGCAACACGAATCGTTCGCAGTGGTGGAAGTGGGCACCAATCACCCCGGGGAAATCAAAGCCCTGATGAAGTTGGTGAACCCCCAAATACTGGTGCTCACCAGCCTGGGTCACGAACACATGGAGTTTTTCGGCACCCTCGAAGGCGTGGCGAAGGAAGAGTGTTCCGCCTTCGAATTTGTCGCCCCCGACGGCCTGGTGATATTGCCTGCGGATGAACCAGCTCGGTCCCTGATTCAGCCTCATTTGCAGCAATTACCCCAAGGTGCGGTGCGAATCACTTTCGGTGCAAATGCTGAAGGTGATTGGCGATTGTTGGATCACACCACGACAGCCAGGGGCGGTGAACTGGTGGTACAGCATGAAAGTGAACCGCGTCGTTTCACGTTGCCCCTGCCTGGTCGTCACAATGCGATGAACGCGCTGTGTGCGCTGGCGGTGGGTGTGTGCATGGGCTTGAAGATCGACACCTTGACCAAAGCATTATCAGAGGCAACGCCTGCTCCGTGGCGCGGGCAGGTCAATCAATACCGCATCAATAGCGATGCCGATCAATTAACGACAAACGATCGCGTGACTGTGCTCAACGATGCCTACAACGCCAACCCCGATTCGATGCTGGTGGCGTTGGACACCTTGCTGGCTTTGCCGAAAAGTACCAACGGTCGCAAACTGGCGGTATTGGGGGACATGCTGGAACTGGGTTCGCAAAGCCCCGATTTACACCGTGGTTTGGGCAGGGCACTGGCACAACGCGGCCGTGAAATCGACCTGCTGATACTGATCGGTCGCATGGCACTGTTCACAGCCGAGGCATTGCTCAAAGAGGGTTACCCCCCGGCGAAACTGGTGACCTTTGCCGGTTGGAGCGATGATTTGCCGATGAAAGTCACCGCCCTCTGGCAACCGGGTGATATCGTGCTGCTCAAGGCCTCGCGGGGCATGGGGCTGGAACGATTGCTTTCGGGGCTGGAGGGTGTTGTATGAATATTGGATAACCCAGCGTAAGGGTAGGACAGGCGTCCCGCCTGTTAAATGGGCGATAGCCCATGTTGATAACAAGGGGCAATACGAGCCTTTGGCTCGTTGACAGGCGAGACGCCTGCCCCACCTCCCAAAATCATCCATGATTACATCCCGTAAACGGGACGCTTTGACCTTTCATGCTTTACCTACTGATTAACTCCCTGCGTGAGACGCTCGACAGT
>CAYRTH010000029.1:0-26908 GCA_964427135.1 uncultured Phycisphaeraceae bacterium | reverse complement strand
GCAAATGATCCAATATGTACAAGCCCAAACTTGGCCATGTTTGGCTTTGTCTAAGCGATGCTCGCCTGGCGTAACAGCGCACGGCAAACAGCGCTGCAGGTGTTCCGCCATCGGGCGGTGTCAAATGCAATATCAACTTGTCTGTCGTCACCGGCTGATCATCCGCCGAACGACACGGCATCATCCGTTTCGGTGCCGCCGTTGACCTTGCCTTGAAAAGGGCGCTGGACGAGAAGCGAAACCATCTTCAACCTTGCCGCAACCACCCCAGCACCCACCAGACCACAAACAGTTCCGCCACGATGGTCGCCGCGGTCACAGCCATGATGTGCCGCCATTGCATACGACCTGATTTGTTTTGCATTGCAGCTCGTTCCGGCAGCGGGATCATGGTCAGTTGTTCCCTGACTGCATGGGCACAATCCGTTGAACGATGGCCACGCCGAGCCTGATCCTGCACCATGGCCACGATCAGGTTGGCATCAAAAGCGGTAAGGCCCAACATTTTGCCGACACGGATCAGCCGATCACGTTTTTCAGCCGGCAACAGTGACCCTTGCAATGCCTCAGCCACCCGCACCGCCAATACCCACCTCGGGTCGCCAGCCTCGGTAACCGCCTGAGTTTCCAGCAACGCCTCGGGCACCTCAGCCTGTCGCGCTTGCGCCGAAGCCGTCTGCAAGGGCGGGTGAACGATTTCCAGTGAATTGATTTTCGCTAGCGGCCCCTTGGCCAATTCATCACGCTCGGCTGGGGCTTTGCGCCCCGTCGTCCATCGACCTGTCGTATTGGTAAAACGTCCGGTCGGCACAAGCTTTCTCCAACCTGAGCATAACACACAACCAGCCGTTGCCAACTTAATTTAATGCAAACATCACACCTGAATTTGGACCGCGGGTTGCCACCCGCGGCTACGAAGCATGATGTTTGGTCCCCAACTTAAATCAACGCAAACATCACGCTCATTCTTCACGCCTGAACTTGTCGTCAGCGACAAGTTCAGGATTGTCTTTCATTATTCAGCAATTTTGCAACGATTGATATTTCAGCTTTTATCGTCACAACATTACAATCCACTATTTCACCACGGACGAAAAGCTCATGCCGATTCGCTTTTACAATACGTTGTCGCATCAGGTGGAAGTGTTTACGCCCATCGATCCGCCCACGGTCACGATGTACAACTGCGGGCCAACGGTGTACGACTTTGCCCACATCGGCAACTTCCGCGCGTTTTTACTGGCGGACCTGATCCGTCGCACCCTCGAACTCACCGGCCACCGGGTGCAACAGGTCATGAACATCACCGATGTCGGGCACATGACCGATGATGCCGTGGCCGATGGCGCGGGGCAGGACAAAATGGCCGTCGCTGCCGATCGCCTCCGCGAAGCCAAAAAATCAGGCAAGCTGCCGCCCGATGCCATGGGCAACCCCGATGACCCGTATCAGGTGGCCGAGTATTACACGCAAGCCTTTGTCGCCGATGCCAAAGCCCTGCGCCTGCGCGTCGCCGATGAGTACCCGTCGCACATGCCCCGTGCCACCCAGCACATTGCAGCCATGCAGCAACTCATCACTGCCCTGCTCAAAAATCAACACGCCTACGTCGGCTCCGACAACTGCGTTTACTACGATGTACAAAGCTTCCCGGCCTACGGCAAACTGTCAGGCAACACCCTCGACAAACTACGCAGCGGTGCAGGCGGTCGCGTCCATGAAATCAATCAATCCATTAAAAAACACCCTGCTGATTTTCTGCTTTGGAAACCCGACCCGTCGCACCTGATGAAATGGGACGCACCCTGGGGGGCCGGTTACCCCGGCTGGCATATCGAATGCTCAGCCATGGCTTTGACCGTGCTTTCACAACTGGTCGGCCAACCGTTGCAAACCATCGACATACACACCGGCGGCGAAGACAACATCTTCCCGCACCATGAATGTGAAATCGCCCAATCCTGCGGCGCCACCGGCAAACCTGAGTTCGCCCGGCATTGGCTGCACACCCGCTTTCTGCTGGTGGAAGGCCGAAAGATGAGCAAACGCGAGGGCAACTTTTACACCGTACGTGATGTTCTGGAAGGTCGAGTCACCGGTCGCCCGGTTGATCCGGCTGTGCTTCGCCTTGCCCTCATGCGCGTGCACTACCGCGCCAACATGGACTTCACCCTCAAAGGGTTGGAGGAAGCCGGCCAGGCTGTGCAACGCTTGCGCCAATTAGCTGGTGAACTGCATCAACAACTCAGCGCATCGCAGCAACAAGGTCAGGGGCTGCCCGATGTTTCAGGTCATGCGACGGTGCAGGCGTTTATCGAAAATTTGAGTGATGATTTGAACATCGCCGGGGCGTTGGCGCAGGTGTTCAAGTGGCTGAGTGAACCGCGCGACACGCCAGCAGTGGGCTGGGCGGTACTGCAAATAATCGACTCGGTCTTGGCGGTGGTGGGTGATGTTGCTGCGAACCAGAACAGTGACATCGGCCATGATTCTGATTCAGCAGTGGTGGCACAGTGCAAGGCCTTGGACACGGCGCGTGCCGCCCGTGACTTTGCCACCGCCGACCGCATTCGCAAAGAATTGCAGGCTCAGGGTTACGATGTTCAGACCACCAAAACCGGCACCTCGGCTCGCAAAAAATTGACGTAGAGTGAATAAACGGGACAGAGTGAATAAACGGGACAGGTCCAATTATTTGACCTGAGGTCAAATAATTGGACCTGTCCCGTTTATTTCATCTGCCCATACCCTCGCGCTCTCGCTTCATCCGCAGCGCCAAGTCCAAAAGGTCTTCGATCCCGTTCAAATTGATCGTCAGCCTTGAAAACTCAATCGGGTTGGTCCCTCGCCGACCTTTACCCTCAATGGTCAGCCGAACCAGCACCGGGCTGGTGCGCCCCATCGCCACCACCGCGGGCAACTCCTGCGGCAACAACTCCACCCGCATCATCGAATATTCAAAGTCTGACAGTGCCGTGACAAACCGTTCCTTGATCTGATCCCCCACCGATACGCCCCCGTCCGACATCAGGTTGTCGATCAAACGTCGATCCTTGATCTCCACCCACCCACGCCCCGGTCGTGAATACAAAAATCCCTGACCCAATCTGACCATCGGCTGACCTTCCGGATAAATCATCACCGGTATCCGCCCGTAAATCAGCCCATCACCCGCCACACTGTCACGAGCCGTGATGTCAAACACATCACGCAGATTCACATCCTCCAAAAACACTTCCAACTCAATGCGCTCTGCGGTCGGGTCCATCCAAAAACTGTGCACCCAGAACCGCCCTTTTTCCCCCATCGTCCAGCGTGTCCGCTCCACCAAAAACGACTTGGGCGTCTGCATCTGAAATTGAATCAGTCCATCCCGCAATCGCAATCGCCCAGCCTGTGCCTCCTTCACCATCACCCACTGGAACGGCGGCGACCCCGGCCCATCTTCCCCCAACACATCCAAATCCATCTTCGCTTCGATCCCCTTGGCCTCCATCTCCAATGCCACGCTCCCCACCATCCCCTCACGCACATAAACCGTCACCCAAGGCTTCCACCTTCCCCGCTCCGCAGTAAACACCCCATGCACTTCAATCGCTCCCGTCACATTCACAATCTCCAATCCAGCTTGCGGAAACGCCTTCGAAAGCGTTCGCCCATCCGTCAAACGAAAATCAAGCAAACTCACCTTGCTCTGTCCCTCGATCCCCTCGCGTCCCCAAAGCTTCAAATCGCCTTGCGTGAACAAACCCGTCGTCCCCGTCGTCGGCCAGGGTGATTCCCATTGCAGCTGCCCATCATGACGACGCACCGTGGCCGTCAATGCCCCCAGTGATTGCCCCATCAGCGTCGTTTCTTCAATCGAAAACCGACCCTCTCCATCCGAGGGTTGCTCGCCCCAACGCATCGGCACATCCACCTTCAACCCACGCACCAATATCGCTGCCTCGGGCACCGCAACGTCCAAGGCACTACTACTGACTTGTATCGCCCCCCGCGATTTGCCCCACCAAGGCACCTGCGCCTCACCCCGCCAAGTCAATCGCCCGCCACCCAAATTCACCCCTGGCACCTGCGCTTTTTGCCAATCGATCTGCCCTTCAATGCGCGTGATCGAAACACCCTTTGCTTCAACATTCACTTCAAAATCCAACCCTGCCTTCACACCTTCCGCCACCAACCCCGACCCAGGCGCCTTCACCTTCACACCCTCTTTCACCACTAACTGCCCCGCGATGTTAAGCGCTGCCTTCTCCCCCCCACCCCCAATACTCACCCTCGGCTTCACCACCAACGACCAACCTTTCAATCCTTCCACCTCCACCCCCAGTCCCGCCAACCACCCTTCCACCCCCGGCAAATCCTCCCATTTCACCTCCTCCACCGGCTCCATCCACAACTCCCCCGTCGAACCCATCCACCGACCCTCCCACGCATACCGCGCCCCATCCTTCATCCCCGGCCAAGCCCGCACCCGCCAATCCTCATCCTCCGACTGCTGTGCCCTCACCCGCACCCCCATCGGCAACCCCAACCAATCCGCCTCCACTCGCATCCTGCCTTTCACATCATGCTCCACCACCAAACCCATCGGCAACCTCACCTCCGTCGCCCACTCCACCGCCAACAACACTTCACCCCGCACTCGTATCCGTTCAAATGCTGCTGTCGCCCCCTTCGACGGTGTTGCTTTCGCTCCCATCATCAATCCATTCATCACTTCACTACGCAACCCACCCTCCCGCCAATCCACCCTCAGCTCCAAGCCCTCCAACTCAACCTCACCCACCCGCCCTGCTCGCAACAACCCCAAGTCATACCCGACCCGCAACCGACCCACCCGCAACCCCGGGGCCGTCACATCCCGCACCACCAACCCCCACGGGGTCACCGATTCCACCTTCACACTCATCACCTCCGGCAAACCGATCTTCCCCCACTGTTCCCGTAACACCCTCTCCGCCACCCTCGGCAACACCAGCGCATACACCCCATACAACAACCCCGTCAGCAGCAGCAACACCGCCAACGTCGCACCCAACACTTTTCTTGTTTTCAGCATCCCGGCCATAGCGCTGGTTACCGTCACATCATCACATGACTCATGTTTTTCCGATCCGTCGCTACGATCCACCGGCTATCATAGCCACTCGCTTTCGCACCATGAGTCACCTGATGCGTATCACCCACATCATCTCCGGCCTGGAACCCTCCTCCGGCGGACCCGTCACCGCTGTCACCCAACTCGCCATCGCCCAGGCCCATCAACCCAATACCCACGTCACCCTTCTGGCCACCCGCCATGTCAGCAACCCCCGCATTCGTCACACCGCATTACGCGCAGCCGACGTCACCGTGCGAGTGCTTGGCAATTGTCGCACCCGCCAGCAACTTCACCCCGCCCTGGGCCGATTCCTCCGCCGATGGCTTTCCCGTACCGACATCGTTCACATTCATGGCCTGTACGAGGAAATTCAACACCAAGCCGCCCGCATTGCCCGTCACTTGCGTAAGCCTTACATCGTCTCCCCCCATGGCATGCTCTCGCCTTGGAGCTTAACGCAAGGCGGTTGGAAGAAAAAACTTTATTTACACCTCCGCCTGCGCCATGACCTTAACCTCGCCGCCGGCATTCACTTCACCAGCCAGATGGAAATGCAGCAAGCCAAACCTCACACACCCGAAAACAAGGGGTTCGTGATACCGTTGGGCATTAACCTCGATGAGTTCCGCAATTTGCCGGCCAAAGGGTTTTTACGGGAACGTTACTCAGCCTTGCGGGAAGGGCCGATGGTGATTTTTTTGGGACGGGTACATCCAGGCAAAGGGGTTGATTTACTCATCCAAGCCCTGTCTCGATTGGCCAACCCGCTGGTGAAACTGGCGGTCGTCGGGCCTGCTGACCCGGGTTACCTCAATGCTTTGCAGCAACTGGCCGATGAGCAGCACGTGAAAGACCGCATCACCTTCATCGGCCCGCTTTACGGGAAAGACCGCATCGCCGCCCTGATCGATGCCGATTTACTGGCCTTACCCAGCGCTCATGAAAATTTTGGTATTGTGGTGCTTGAAGCCCTGGCCGCAGGCACCCCGGTCGTCGTCTCCGATCAGGTCGGCCTGAGTCACGAAATCAAAGCGTCCGGCTTGGGCGGTGTTTTTTCGCTCACTCCCGAGGCTTTGACGGATTGTTTGAATCGTTGGCTCCAACATGAACGCCCATCGCTCCAGTTACTACAAACATGGGTGGCCGATCATTTTGATTGGCGGTTGCTGGCCAAACCGACGTGTTTTTATCATGACTTGTACCATCGCTAACCGGTTATATTGATCGCTTATGTCATCACCCACCATCAGCATCGTCACCCCCAGCTACAACCAAGGCAAGTACCTTGAAGAAACCATCCAATCGGTAGTAAGCCAGCGAGAACATATCCACGAATACTTCGTCCTTGACGGCGGTAGCAAAGACCACTCCGTCGATATCATCCAAAAATACGCCGATCGGATCGACTGGTGGGTCAGCGAAAAAGACAAGGGCCAGTCGGATGCCATCGCCAAGGGTTTTGCGCGGTGTACGGGTGACTACCTCGCATGGATCAATTCCGACGATGTTTATCTGCCCAATGCATTGGGCCTGATAGCCGATGCTTTAAGGCGACATCCGCAGTGGGACATACTCACCGGCTATCATGTGGCGATTGATGCAAATTCGTTGGTAACCAAATGCCATCGTCATACGCGAGAAAGCGCCCTGCGCATGCGTTGGGGGGCGGGTCGTGTCTGTCAACAAACCTGTTTTTTTCGTCGCTCGCTGTACGAAAAAATCGGCGGTGTCAACCTCGCCCTCCACTATGTCATGGATACTGATTTATGGTACCGGTTTTGTGATGCCGGGGCAGTGTGGGGTCATGTTCCACGCTATTTGGCCGGTTATCGTTGGCATACTGATGCCAAAGGCTCGGATGTGAGTCCCTTTCAAATAGAGGGTCAATCGCATCTGAGTCAACAATACCCTCATTATCGTCCCGCTCCGTTCAAAAGATTGCTTGGCAATCGAGCCTATCAAGTGCATTTGCTACTGACCGGTCAATATTATCAGGCTGAAGTTGATACCAAAAAATACCGTGATCGGCATTTCAATCAGGTCGGTTGATCCAACGCCTCCCTCATCCTCACGTTTGGTCTGTCGGCTTGTCAACTTGATTGCGAAACTTAACAACCTTCGCAGGGTTACCTCCCACGATGGCCCAATCCGGTACATCCTTGGTCACCACCGCTCCCGCTCCCACAATCACATGATCGCCAATTTTCACACCGGGCAAGATGATGCAGCGCACCCCCAGCCAAACATCATTACCGATGATCACGGGCTTGCTTTCCGTACTCCCTTGCTCAATCATCGGCTTGGTAAGGTCTTTGTGCCCGTGGCCATAGGTGATGATGATGACCTCCGGTGCCATCATGACATTGTCGCCGATCTGCACATCACCCAATAACCAGGCACTATTACTGATACTTGAGTTGTTACCCAAGCTCACCCGCGCTCCGGAACCAAAAGAAGCTCCCTGACCGATTCTAACCCCATAGCCGCACTGCTTGAGCATGCGCTTTGCGCAAAAAGCACGTAACCGTGAACCAATCGTCCCCAATGGCCTGGGGGGTTGCGGCAGTTTCTGTGCCAAAGAATAATAGAGCAATGCATAAGGTATCCTTCGTCGATCCGTTTTGCACAATTTGCCAAGTAAGGTTTCATGTTTGAAAACCACAGGTTGCACGTAAGCTTCGTTTTCTTGCTGGGATGGGGACATCGTTTCGCCACACTCCGGGTTTTATTTGTATGATCAATAGTGTCATTGGACTCATCAATCGCCGATCAATCAACGACCAATCGGATTTTACTGATTGTACCTGCCAATCATTTCCATCATCACCCCAAGCTACAACCAAGCCCAATTTCTGGACCAAACGATCCGCTCGGTCGTCGGTCAACGCCAGCAGATTCACGAATACTTCGTCCTCGACGGCGGCAGCAAAGACGGCTCGGTTGACATCATCCAAAAATACGCCGATCGGATCGACTGGTGGGTCAGCGAAAAAGACAAGGGCCAGTCGGATGCCATTCATCGCGGCTTTGTCCGTGCCACCGGCGACATCCTCTACTGGCTCAACTCTGATGATGTGCTGCTACCGGGCACCCTTGCCAAGGTTCGACAAGCCTTTGCCGCCAACCCGCACTGGGACGTTTTGACAGGTTATAGCCTGCATATCGACGCCCAAAGTCGAATCACCGGGGCCTTCCGCATGGGCCTTGAATCCTTGTGGATGGCGACCCACGGCACCCTGCACGTCTGTCAGCAAACCTGTTTCTTCAAACGCTCCCTGTACGAAAAAGTCGGCGGTCTGAACCTCGATCTGCACTGCGTTATGGACACCGATTTGTGGACGCGCATGCTCAAAGCAGGGGCTGTTTGGGGGCACATCCCCGATTATCTGGCCTGTTTTCGCATCCACGAAGCCGCCAAGGGTTCCTCGTGGCTGAAAGAATACGCCAAAGAGCATCAATGGCTGGCGCAGACCTACCCCGACTGCTTCGGCCCACGAGGGTTCCGCTATGCACGCTATTTGCACGCTGCGTCACAGGTTTTTACCGGTCGTCGCCTGGCCGCCTGGCGCGATACTCGACGATGGAAAGGGCAGCGTGTGGGTGATATTTTCAAAGCAGATTAAGGACCTCACCCATGCGACCAAATCCTCATAACCAACAGCAAACACGGTCTCATGAGATGCCGATATACTAGCCTAGGTATGATGATCATTGTCCTGCTCCTGGTTTTGGCAGCGGTACTGCCTCACGACATCTTTTTGGATGTTCGGTTGGATTTGGGGATTCCGCTGAACCTGCTGGATGCCGGGCTTTTGCTTGGCTTGTTGGCGACGTTTTTACCCAACAAGCAGCGCAATCTCAGTGTTTACCCCGGCGGTCATCCGCTCTGGCGACCGATCGTCATCTTGTATCTCACAGCCGTCCCCCTGGCGCTTGCGGTCGGCTACGTCAAGGGGAATCTCTGGTATTTCGTGCTGGCGGAAACGCGTGATTACCTGGGACTTCCCCTGGCGGCTTGGATCACTTATCGACTGCTCCAGAATCAGATTTCGATCGAGCGTTTTATGAAAGTGTTTCTGATACTGGCAGCCGTGGCCTCACTGATTCTCATCATCGCCACTGCTGTCAAAGGCAAACAAACGGTGCAGTTGGATGACATCACAACGATCCGCGAAGGCAACATTTACGGCTATGGGGTTTATTTGATGGGCCCGGCTGCCTGTTATGCGTTGTATCAGTTTTTAGCGCCAACAGGTTTCCAAACCTTGTCAAAATTCTGGTCGATTTTTCTGGCCATAGTCTGTCTCAACGGGGTACTGTTCACGTTTTACCGTAATAGCTGGGTGGCTGTCACTGTGACGCTAGTGACGATGCTGCTGCTGCTGCCTGCTGGTGCTCGCATTCGCAAAGCATTCCCTTTATTGATCGTGGGATTGATAGGAATGATCATGCTGATGGTGGGGCTGTGGGGGCTTAGCCGGATCACCCAACACGACTTGTTCACACCGATGATCGAACGGCTGGGCACCCTGGCGCAATTCACCTCGGAAGATCAAGGCTCCGGCCCGATCACCGCCTGGGAAGGACGACTGACCAATATTTTCGAAGAGCTGGATATTTGGATACAAAGTCCCCTGTTTGGCCATGGATTTGGTTACTGGGTGCGTTTCGCGACAACAGGTGAATACGGCTCGTTTAAACACAATGTTTACACCAGTGCCCTGGCATTGGGTGGGCCACTGATGCTGACTTTGATTCTCGTCGTCTTATTTGGACCGATGATACTAGGTAAACGAATTGTACGTCAGTCGCAATATCTAAATCATTATGCTGCGGGGGTCTTGATCTTCATCGGCATGGTGTTTCTGGCTTTGACTTGTGCGATGACCATGTCGATCAACTCACCACGACCAGCGGTTTTTGCCGGTGTCATGCTGGGCTTTGCCCTGCGGGCACGTGAACTTCAGCTACTGATGGCTTATCAGCCGAGTGCAACCCTCGTGACCAATCCTGTCCATCGCCCCACGACCATACCCAACGGAATGTCTGCGCCGGCCAACGGTTGATCCAATCGAAGCATTGCCTATGGACGACGACCGTTTTATCGACGATACCAGTGAAGCCGGTTTGGCGCAACAAACACAGGCTCATCGTCAGGAACGCAGTAAACGTCTTTTCTGGGCGGTAGCCACGTCGATCATGACTCGACCTTTGGCGGTTCTGATTCCGTTTCTGACCGTGCCGTTGTTTATCGGGTACTTGGGCAAAGAGGGGTTTGGTT
This sequence comes from uncultured Phycisphaeraceae bacterium, assembly GCA_964427135.1. Lineage (GTDB taxonomy): Bacteria > Planctomycetota > Phycisphaerae > Phycisphaerales > Phycisphaeraceae > JAJXSS01. Next base: position 16,523 of record CAYRTH010000029.1, on the reverse strand, counting down.
TATACGAATCCATCGGTGCCCTGTCGGCATGGATGGCCCTGTCCAACGCGGGGCTTGGTTTGGGACTGATGAACCGGCTTTCGGATTGTTACGTCAGTAGCGATCAGCTAGCTGCCAGACGCTATGTATCCACCATGTTTGTCGGCATCTTAACGATTACGATCATACTGACACTGCTATTGTTGGTATTCGTTCCAATCATACCTTGGTCGATGGTTTTTCCCACCACCAGCGAGGCACTGGCGGATCAAGTTCCCTGGGCGGTGGCTGCCACGGGGTTGTGCGTGATCATTGGTCTGCCTTTGGGGCTTTTGCAACCGATTTATTCGGCCTATCAGGAAATTCAAATACTCAATCTATGGGATGCTTTACGCAGGCTTATCTTGCTGGCGGCCTGTTTTCTGGTGGTCTATACCAACTGGGGATTGGCGGGGGTGATTCTGGCGACCGCTGGGGCGGGCATTCCGATCAGTATCATCAATACCTGGTTTCTGTTTCGTCGCAAACCCTGGTTGCGACCATCGCCTCGCCTCTATGACGGAAAAATCATGCGCTCCATGCTCACCGATGGCATGGGGTTTTTATTACTGCAACTCAGTGTCGTATTGCTCTATCAAACGGATCGTATCATCATTGGTATGTTGGTTGGTCCCGAAGCAGTGACTCCCTACGCTGTAGCTGCAAGATTATTCATGATCTTTCATGGCGTTTATATGCTGGTGCTGGGCCCGCTGTGGCCAGCCATCGGCGAAGCCCTGCGCCGGGGGGACAAACAGTGGGCAAAACGTGCACTACGATTATTAACAGCCTTGGGATGCACATTAATTCTTGCCATCGGCTGCCTTTTGTATTTTCAAGGTGATTGGGTCTTTGCCTTATGGACGCGCGATCAAACCATCCATGTGCCCCCGATACTGATCCTCGGCCTGACCTTGACGTTTCTGGTTCGGGTATGGATTGATGCCCATTCCATCGTCTTGAATGCCTCTCAAATCATCTGGCCACAGGTTTATTTTTTACTGACTCAGGGCGCACTTAGCATGGGCATTGCCGTATGTGCAGCATTGACTTTGGGCAGCAGTGGCGTGGCCTGGGCTTCTGGTCTGGCTGGGTTGTTGACCTGTGCCTGGGGCTATGTCTGGCTATTACGTAAACATGTGTTCACCAACTAGCGTCCACACTCCAGCGATGATCCTTCAGCAGCGGGTGTCCCTGCCGCATGAACAGAAAATCGCCCTGTGCCAGGGCACCATCCAGCGGACGATGCCACATGGCCAGAATGTCGTATGCCTGAAATCCCCGTTCCTTCATGAACGGAATCACCTCCCCGATCAGCGGCATATCCTTCATCAGCGGGATGAAGCTCACCTCCAGAATCACCGCCTGCGCATGCTGCATACATTGCGCCGCTCCTGATAACGCATGAAGCTCATAGCCTTGTAAATCCAACTTGATCAAGTCCGGCCAACCCAGGTTCATTTTTCCCGCCAACAGGTCCAACGTCGTCATCGGCACCTGGCGCGTTTGGCCAAAGGATTTACCATCATGATTCGCCAGTGCCGAGCTTTGTGTGCCGTGGGTGTTCAGGGTGATGGTGCCAGTGTCAGGCCCCAGTAAGGTTTGCGCCAGATGAATACCCGGCATCGACTTGGATAATGCCATGATCGATGAGGCACATTCTTCCCTGGGTTCAACACAAATCACCTGGGCCTGCGACCAGACAGTTTTGAGCATCTGCGCCCAACCACCCTCGGCTGCGCCGCCGTCGATTGCCAGTTTTACTTGAAATCCCCGGTTGCGGAGTTTCAGTAATTTGGGTTGAGTTGCATCGAACTGCCCGACAGGTCGGCTGATCAATGCGTCGCGTGACAACAACTGCTGTTTGACGGATGTTTTCAACCAACGAACAAGCATAAATGACCCTTCAATGGAGACATTATTTACATTTACGCTGCCGACTTATATGTGCCATGAGTGACACGATAGCCAGCGTTCCCGGCTCGGGGTGATGCGTGGGTTCGATGATCAATCTCGGAGCCAGCGACTCACCGGCCTCGCGGGTGCTCAGCGTGTAGTACTGGATCGAAGTCGGACCGGGGGTTCCGGTGGCGACGGGAGCATTATAACTGATTCGCACCAAGAGGTAACGATGGGTCTGTGAGAAATCGGCTGCCAGGGCGTAACGGATCGCCTGGGCGAGGCTGTCATTTTGAACGTAATACCACTGGCGCCGGGGTGAATCCGGGGTGACAAAATCGTTGTGCACGAGCGTGGCCGGGGCGTTGTAATCCGCAGGGGTGATTGATGGATTGCTGCGCAACAGCGGTAAAACAGACACATCCAGATTGGCTGAAGGTGGCGAATGCGAGCGGGGTATTCGGGTTGGCTCTTACAGAGATACGCTTTGCAATGAAACCAGCCCCAACGGTTCGCGCGTGAAAAAAGGTTCCGCGTAAGCACAGCCGATACGGCTGCCCATGTAGCCGTTCATTTGGCGTAACCAGGCTACAATGTGACGATTTTTTTCAGATGTAACGAACTGCGATTCATAGGTGAGAATACTTTGTTCCTTGCGGTCCATGTGCCTGCTGATGTCGATGCAGAATGAAGGATTGGCCACATGGCGCAGGTGCGTGGCATAGTAGTAAAACAACCACTTGGGGTAGATCGGTTCCCCGGGCAGATCAATTTTCGTCAACTTGGCATCGAATCGCGCGTCTTCCACAATGCGGGTCACCGCCACATGGTCCGGGTGCGCATCTTCGTAGTAAGGCAAAAAAACAATCGATGCCTGATGCTGACGTATCACCCCGGCCACCTTGTGACGGGCTTGGAGCGTGTGTTGCACTTGCCGGTTGGGTAAGTCGAGGCAGGTACGCTGCACCCCCAGTAATTGCGCCGCTTTGGCCGCTTCACGTTCACGAATTTGCGGTGAACCGTGGGGCGTCGGTTCGCCGTTGGTCATGTCCAGCAGCAACACGTTGTGACCCTGCTCGGACAGGAGTGCGATGGTGCCCCCCATGCCCAGTTCCTGATCATCGGGGTGCGGGCCGACGACGAGTATGTTGGCCATGCGTGAATCCTTGTCAAGGTCACCACAGAGACACAGAGGCACAGAGATCAGAAATACCGATCAAGTCACCAAGCAATTATTTGGTAGTCAGTCCCTCGACCATATAAGTCACTATGTTTGCTGTCATACATTGACAAACTCAAAGTCGGTTAATCTTTGTTCTCTGTGTCTCTGTGTCTCTGTGGTGAATTCATATCATTGTGATTTGTCAACACCTGCTGATACACCTCTTCCAATTTACGGATCATGGTGCGATGGTCGTAATGCGTGCGGGCAAAAGCCTGGCCCTGTTGCGCCAGTTGCTTACGATAGGGTGCATCGGTCAGTAGCCGATTCACCGCTTGTGTCAATGCCTGCCTGTCACCCAACGGCACGAGCAGCCCTGTTTTTTCATGCTGACACACATCTTTGATACCGCCTGCGTCGTAGCCCACGATCGCGCAAGCGCACAACAAAGCCTGCACCAGCGTGCGTGGCTGACCTTCCTGATACGAAGGTAACCCATGCACATCCATTACCGACAACATTTCGGGCACACGCGCAGGCTTGACCAATCCCGTGAAAATCACTTTTCCCTGCAACTGCAATTGTGCCACCTGCTCTTCCAATGCCTGTCGATACCAACCATCTCCCACCAGTAACAAACGCAAATCAGCGTGTGATGCCAACAGTGAAGGCATGGTGGCGATGAGGTCTTCCTGCCCTTTGAGTTTGTCCAGTCGTGCGACGATACCAACGACCGGCATGTGTTCAGGGATATTCAATTCAGCACGCACCCGCTTGCGCACCAAGGGGTCGCAGCCGGGGGTGAATTCGCCAATGTCCATGCCGCTGGGTGCGACGGTGTATTGTTGCAGGGAGCCGATATGCTGCGCTAAAAATTCATCGCACATGGCTTGCGTGACACCGATGATGCGATGACATCGCCGGGCAGCCCAACGTTCAAGGCCGATGTAAATCGCGTTGACGATGGCGGGGTTGCGCGGGTGAAAGGGTAACCCATGCACGGTATGCACCACGCCGGGTACCTTTTCCGCCCATGCTGCCGCCCGACCGAGGATGCCTGCTTTGCTTGAATGCGTGTGCACGATGTCGGGTTCGATTTCACGAATCAGTTTGCGCAACGCGCGATAACAAAGCCAATCATGCACCGGCAACACCGCGCGTCGCATGGTGCTGATTTCATGTAACTTGGCGCCGGTGGCAAAGGCGGTGTCGTATAGGGAACCTTCGGGGCCGTAAATCGGGCCGTAGGCCAGGTGAACCTGATGGCCAGCCTGCACCTGCGCTCGACAACAAAGCACCGTGTTTTGCTGGGCGCCGCCGAGGATCAAGCGCGTGATGATGTGCAGAATACGCATGAGTTCAGGTTGAAAGCATCATCCTAACGTTCAACATACACCTCAATACCAAGGTAACGGTTATTGATTGAGCCACGAAGACACGAAGGTCACGAAGAAGATCAGAATGGATGATGTCTAAGGGTTGATGTTCAGAACAAACCATCGTTACCTTGCTCTTGAACGTGATCCATCATCCGTCATCATTTCTCCATTATCCATATGCTTTATAATCTTCGTATTCTTCGTGTCCTGGTGGCTAAATCGATTCGATCAGCTTAGTATCGACAAAAACATTCTCCGGGTAGCGTATCCATTCGAGCCAAAGGCCCTGGGGCGGGAGCGTCGGCCCAGCCAACCGTCGGTCTTTTTCATCCAGTGCCCGAGTGATTTGCGCCACCGGCATTGCCCCCCGTCCCACTTCCAAAAGCGTTCCCGCCAGAATGCGCACCATGTTGTATAAAAAACCGTTGGCTGCCACGACCATGTGAATTTCATCGTTACGCACATCCCTGCTCACATGGCAATGATGTATTGTGCGTACGTTCGATTGCCTGGGTGACCCCGCCCCGGCAAAGGCGGTGAAATCATGCGTACCCAGCAGTCGTGCAGCCGCCTGGTTCATACTTTCGACATCGACCTGCCACCAGCAGTGATAAGCGTATCGCCGACGGTGCAACGGGCGTGATGATGCGTTGTAAATGTGGTATCGATACTGCTTGGATTGTGCATCCCCGATCACATTGAAATTGCGGACCACCAGCCTGGCATCGCGCACTTCCACATCCTCAGGCAAGCGTGCGTTGATGGCCTGAGCCAGTCGATTCAACGGTATCCGTGTCAGGGCATCAAACATCACCGTCTGCCCCAACGCATGCACCCCCGCATCGGTTCGACTGGCGCCCACCACGTTCACCGGCTGCTGCAACGCCACCCCCACCGCTTCCTCCAACACCCCCTGCACCGTCCGCCGCCAACCGGTGCTGCTGGGGTTGCTGCTGGTGTCCTTCTGTTTCTGCCAACCGGAAAAGGCAAACCCATCGTAAGCCACGGTCAGACAATAACGCTGCGGTCGCGGCGGGCGTGGGGTTCGTTGTTGCATATCCAGCGAATGAAGTTGATCCGACGTGAGCGACTCCGACTCCATCGAATTCACCGGCCCAGGCGTTGGCGACTGTGTTTCAATCATGTCGCATCAGTTTAACATGATGTGCTGGGCCGACGCGATGAAGTGCAGCACATGCAACCATGATCGCCTTGCAATCAATGAACATTGCCAGTTCCAAGGTCGGCAACGTATCGTGTACGCATGTCGTCATCACCAGCCCCCATTGCCCCACGCGCCCAAACCGTTCAGCGCATCGCGCGAGCGCATGGTTTTGCCATGGTCGGCATTGCGCCGGCTGAAATGACTCCCCACGCTGATTACATTCGAAACTGGTTGCAGCAAGGCCGACATGGACAGATGAACTACCTGCTCGATCAACTGCAAGAGCGACTGGACCCCTGCCAACTCGTGTCCGGTGCCAAGTCCATCATTTGCGTGGCTGATGCGTACCCCAGTCAGCCTCATCCACCAAGTGCAATTTACAGTACGCCCGACGCTGCTCACGAAGGTGACCCCGATATTGCCATCAACCAAGCTGTCAGTTCAACAACGACGCAGGGTCGCATTGCACGTTACGCTTGGAGTGGTGATTACCACTGGGTCATCAAAAAGCGGTTGCACCGATTGGCCGATGAGTTACGCGGCTACTACCCCGGTCATACCTATCGCAGTTGTGTTGACACAGCACCGACCCTTGAGCGTGAACATGCCTTGCGGGCTGGGCTGGGTTGGGTGGGTAAAAACACCATGCTGATTCACCCCAAACTCGGCTCGTATTTTTTACTGGGTGAAATCATCACGACCTTGCCCCTGGCAACCGCACGCGACATGGGGCAGACCATCAGCGATCATTGCGGCACTTGCACCCGATGTATCGATGCCTGTCCGACGCGCTGCTTGCAGCCGTACCAAATCGACGCCAGCCGATGCATCAGTTACCTGACTATCGAACACCGAGACGCCATCGACCCGGCCTTGCACCCAGCCATGGGTGATTGGTTGGCTGGATGTGATGTGTGCCAACACGTGTGCCCGTTCAATGATCGTGCTGAGCCACCTCAAACTTTTCAAAATGATTACACCACGCACTCGCCCGGCGCAGCGTTACCGCTTTTGAATGTGCTCAACTGGGACGAAAATGCACGTCGGCTGGCTCTCACAAAATCCGCCCTCAAACGCATCAAGCTCGACCAGTTCAAACGCAACGCCCTGATCGCTGCGGGCAACTGGTTGCGTGATCACAGGTCTGTTGAATGGGTTGAATTGCATGAACGGATCAAGGCGATTGCAGCAGATGTCACCGAGTCATCAATGGTGCGACACACAGCGCAACAGGTGTTAGAAAGCGTATAAGATTCGATTTCTGACGAGCCGCGACCGTCAGGGAGCGGTTGTCGGGCCGCTGGAAGCCCGACCTTTCGCCCTGTTGTGTCGACCGCTGGCTCAAACCGGGGACACTTGCGGCTCGTTACAGACTTCTCAAACGCACGCTTACAGTTTTATTTTGACAAACACGAAACATAGTCACCCATGCTCGAACAATTCATCAGTGAACCCTTGCAACCATCGCCCGGCTCATTCGACGCCTCGGCCATGGCGCGGGGTGAGCCGGGCTTGCCACGTCAATTCACCTGGCGTGACAAACCACATCAGGTCGATGTTGTCCTGCAAACGTGGGTGACCAGCACCCCTGAATGCGGTGGCGGTGAGTTATACCTGCGCAGGCACTGGTGGAAACTCCGCACCATGCAGGGCTTGAACATGACGATTTATTGCCAGCGACAGGCTCGCAGTCGCGCCTCCGCCAAACGTCGCTGGTTTGTTTACAGCATCGAACAACCCTGAACCTATCTTTCGCACCCCTGAATGATGGCTTTATCAATCAAATACCATCATTGCGATCACTACTCATGACGAAACGATATCAGCCTTGTGTTTGACCTATTTTCTTTTTGTGCTTTGGGTCTTTTCAGCCGCTTGAAACCACTTCTTCTTGGCGTCTTGGCGTCTGTTTATCTTGGCGTTCATCGAGTCAGTTCTTTGTATTCTCTGCGTTCTCTGCGGTGAACTCTGTACGCCTGATCGCCTTCACGCCGCATCGCGCTTCTCTTGTAAAAATCGCAGCACGGTTTCGTGAAGTTTCTTTTCGTTCACCGGCTTGGTCACCACCTGATCGCACCCGGCCTGTTCACACTGACGCGCAATCTCCGGCAAAGCGTGAGCCGTGAGCATCACAATCGGCAATCGATACCCCTTGGCACGCAATTCCTTCGTCGCCTCAATGCCGTCCACCCGCGGCATCTGCATGTCCATCAATATCAACTGGTACGGCTTACCGTCACGCTTTTTTTGCAACGCCTCGTCTACCGCCAATCGACCATCTTCCACAGCCGTACAACCGATGCCCCAGGTGCGCAGCATCATGCTCATCAGCAGCCGATTGTCCGCGCTGTCATCGGCAACCAACACCCGCCCCTGAGGCATCATCGTCTGCTTGTGCACAGGTGTCGTCGATGAGGTTGACAACGAATCGGGCAACGCCTCATCCATCACCTGCGTACCATCTCCAGCCGGGGTTACCCATTGCGTCGCTTCGTCCAACTGCAACGGCAGCGTCAGCGTAAACACACTGCCCGCCCCCGGCACACTGCTCACGGATACTTCCCCCTGCATCAGGTTCGCCAGCCTTCGTGAAATCGCCAGTCCCAAACCCGTGCCCCCCTGATTTTGACGGGCATCGTGACTCACCTGTGAAAACGGCTGAAACAAGCGGGCCAACTGTTCCTGATCCAACCCGACCCCGGTGTCGATCACCTCAAAGGTCATGCGATGTTTCTGTGCTGAATCACTTGTCATCGGAGGCAGACATTGCACCACCAATCGTACGCCTCCCTGACTGGTGAACTTGATGGCGTTGCTGACCAGGTTGGTCAGTATCTGCCGAAGCCGCAGCGGGTCCGACTCGATCATTTTCGGAATCGGTCCGCTGAACTCTGCCGCCAGTTTCAAGCCCTTGTGACTAGCCGCCATACCGGTGATTTCCAACACTTCACGGACGACTTCACGTACATCCATCGCCACCGGTTCCAGCGTCATTTTGCCTGCTTCAATTTTCGAAAAATCTAAAATGTCGGTGATCAGTGCCAGCAGATGTCGCCCGTTACGCAAAATCGCCTGCACAAAGCGCCGCTGCTCCGCCTTCGAATACGAGGGGTCATTCAACAACTCGGCAAAGCCCAGCACCGAGGTCATCGGTGTGCGTATTTCATGGCTCACCGCCGCCAGAAACGCCGACTTGGCCTCATTGGCGGCATCGGCTTGTTTGCGGGCATGGGCCAGTTGTTCACTTTGCGCTTCCAGTTGATCCGCCTGCCGTTCCAAATGATCGCGTGCCAGAATCATGTCCGCTGTGAGTTCAGCATGTTCCTGTTGAATATATTTCTGACGTGTGATGTCTTCCTTCACAGCCACAAAATGCGTAATGCAACCATCCGTATCGCGCAGCGGTGAAATGCTGGCCATTTCCCAAAACAACCTTCCGTCACGAGCCTTGTTGAGTATTTCGCCCCGCCACTCCCGGCCCTGTGTGATCGTCTGCCAGAGTTCCGTGTATTGTTCCCCAGGCGTCTGACCCGATTTCAAAAACCTCGGGTTTCGACCCAGCACTTCCGCACCGTCATAGCCCGTCAATTCCTTGAACTTGGGGTTCACATATTCGATTCGCCCCTTGGCATCGGTGATCATCACCGTCACCGGGCTTTGCTCCACCGCTGCCCACAACGTTCGCAACCGCAATCGGCTGTCGGTCAGAGTGTCGATCAATGCCCGCACCCGTACCGACAACTGTCCCACGCCATCGGGCCCTTCCAACACTGTGGCCGCTTTCGATTCCCCACAACTGGCTGCCTGTTCCAATTGGTTACCCAGTTCCTGCAAGCGTCGCCGCGTGCGCCGAGCCATCACGAACCATGTGACAGTTCCCGTCGCAACACCGACCAACAACACCAATAACATCAATTCTGCGAAGGTGATCCAAACCATGGTGATATGTGCCATTATCATGAATCACATCTCCGCTGCTTCATCGCTCTTCCAATTCCACGCAATCGCTGCTGACCTTCCCAGGCCCCCGCACCTTCGCGTCGTCACGTAATTTCTGCACACGTTCCAAACACCTCTCCCATTGCCTGTTGAGTTTTTTCAAGCGTGTGCCCAGTAACCCAATCCCCATCGTCGCCGCCACCTGATCGCGTGACGCCGGCGTTGACATGGCCATGCTCAGTTCACGTGCCGTCTGCTCGACGCTTTGCACATCTTCCACAGACAACAGCACCACCAGTTCATCCGCACCGATGCGTCCGATCGCCAGGGGCGCCGGCTGCAATCCCTGAATCGTCCGTGACAGTCGCACCAATAATCGATCCCCAGCCGCGTGACCGTAACGTTCGTTGATCAGCCGAAAACCATCAACATCCACCAGCAACAATCCAACCGCGTGATCATCGCCCACCGCCAGTTGCCCCAGTCGATGTTGCCAGCCGCGCCGATTCAATACACCGGTCAGCGGGTCAAATTCCACCGTGCGTTGCACTGCCTGCACCGCCGCCAAGGCCTCATGCTGCAATTCATCGGCAATACGCGATCGCACCGCCAACCCCTGCACCAGGGCGCCTTCCATCAACCGCCCCGCTTCCGCCGCCAGTTGCTCCGACGACCAGGTTGGGTCCTGCGGTTCAATGTCAATTTCAAAAACTTTCGCCAATACACCGGTCTGCGTTCGTAGTTCGACCAAATCGCGTTCCAAAAAATCCGTCACATCCACGCCCAGCCGGGGCAGTGCATCAATCAACCACGCTTCCGCCCGCCCGGTTTCCACCCGCGCAATCGCTGCTGCCAGTACATCAATCGAACGTTGACATAACGATATGCAACCCTGTTCCTCAGCAACTTCCTTCCCCTGCACCATCGGCTGACAGGTCACCACTTCCGCAGGGCACTTGATTTCCAACATCGCCCAGTGTGCCACCTGGGCATGGGTCACCCCCAGCGTCCGCTGCTCCCACTCCGCCAAATCCATCACCTGCATCGGCCAACCGAGTATCCGCTCATAGGTCTCATCCAATCCCGCCAGCAACATGATCGGCCCGATACCGCGCAACAGCCCGCTGACCAGATGGGTCTGCGTTTCCAGCGATCGTGTTTTGCTTTGGGCGCAATCCGGGTTGTGCTGACTCAGCCACGCTGCCGCCGGCCCCTGTGCCAGCACCCAGCGTCGTAAATCTAATCGTCGATCCCCCGAGGCCGACCGTAGCAATGAAGCCGTCAGCAGCACGCTCATCACCAGCATGTGGGTATGTCGTAACCCCAATACCGCCACCGACCGCTTCAAACTGGTGATCGGCGTACGATCCGACCCTTGCGCCAGGTTCGCCAGACTAATCACCTTGGCGCTGATGTAAGGGTCCCCCGCCAGCGTGTCCGCAATCGCTGCGTAATCCGATGACGGGTGATTGAGTTGTGATAATAGCCTGACGCACACCGACGGACTCAACATCGCCCGAAGGTTGCCCTGTAGTTGTTGCGATACCCATGTACGATCAATTTTCATGGCCGTTTCCCCGGCAGGCTTCGGCCCGCTTTTGTCCACTCACCCTGTCCTGCCTCGTACACCTCCCATCGGCAGACAAAATCACAGACTTAACATTTCCGTGTTTACCTTATTTTGATTTTCTAACAGTACTTTTGGGTAAAGTGGAATTCATGTTGCGACGATATGGCATCAGGTCGGCTGATCACTCGCTCACCGCTAGACACCAATGGACGGGGTTATGGGTCACTCCACTCTGACAACCACCGCGAAAACTTCCGCAGCAACGACAACCGACAGCAACACGGAACTGACGCCGCATGTACTCATCGTCGATGATGATGAGTTTGCCCGTACCACACTGGGTTACATTCTGAGTCGTGCTGGCATCCATGTTGAACACGCTCGCAACGGTATGGAAGCCCTCGCCCTGGCGCGCGGCCATCGCTATCACACCATCCTCATGGACGTGCAAATGCCCGGCATGGACGGTCCGCGCGCCCTGGCCATGTTGCGACGTGACCCGGGTAATAAAAACACCCCTGTCATCATGATTTCCGCCTACGCCTCGGCTGAAAACGTGCGCAACTGTGTACGCTGCGGGGCTTCCGACTTTGTCGTCAAACAAGCCCTCAACCCCGAAGCCCTCATCGGAAAAATCGTGCGCTTTGCCGCCGGCGGTCAGCCTCCCGATGCCGCTGCAACCAGCCTTGCCGCCAGTGACGGTTCCTGCTCGACCAGTACCGACGCATCCACCTGCTCACCCCTCGATTCATCATCAACAGGTTCATCATCAGCCGTATCTCACACCACACCGTCAGCCGCCACTGCCTCCATCGCTGCTGCCGCCAACGTTCAAACCGCTTCAGGTGAAGCTGACGATCAGCCGATGGACGCGGAAACCTGGAAAAAGAAAATCACCCAGCTCGGACGAAGTGACCGCGAACAAACCCGCGCCGCTCTGGCGGACCTGATATTGCCTGCCGTGGTCCCCGGCGTGCTATCCGACATACTGCAAGCCTGTGCCAATCCGCAAACCCCCACCGACAAACTCGTCCGACTTATCGAGCAGGACCCGTCCATCATGCTCACCGTGCTGCACACCGCCAACAAAGGCGTTCACAGTGCCAACGAAGGCGTCAGCGATATCGACGCTGCATTGCGCCGCATTGGTGCCCAGGGTTTGCAGGAGGTCATCACCAACATTCGTCCGCTTTCCGGCATCTCCGAATCAATCACCCCCTGGCTTCACCGTTGGTGGCGACATGCCATGGCCGTCGGGGCCGTGGCCGGTGAATTGTGTCTGGCAGCCGACCTGCCCCCTGCTGTCGGTCGCGTCGCCGGGTTATTGCACGACATCGGTCGATTGATTCTGCTCCTGGGCCCAATGAATGAAAAAACCACCGCCTGTTACGACCTGGTCGGGCACATGATTTTTCCCACAGCCACCGCTGAGCAACTACTTTTTGGCCTCAATCACAAGCAAATCGCGCAGGACTATGTTGATCGCCAGTCATTGCCCTCGATACTACGCAGCGTCGTCACCACCCACGACATGGACGATGCCTAGCTTGCCCGCGTCGGCGGCATGGAACAGCAACTGGGAACCGTCGTCATGGCTGCCGATCAAATCGTCAAGGCCGCTGGCGCAGGCAGTCTCACTTCCGATGAACTATTACCGCTGCCCTCCGCCCTGGCCGGCGCTGCCACCGAACTCGATCTGCAAATCGCCCATGTGCTGGATGACATCCGCAAAATCACCACCGTCCGATTGGGCAGTCAGTGTCCGCCCTGGGCCGGTGAATCACGCCCCATGCCCGGCATTACCGTGGCTATGGTTTCACCCCAGGCTGGCCCATGGAACCCCTACCAACGCGCCATGATGTCCGCCAGCGCTACCGTCTCCGCCTTCAGTGACCCCAAGGTGCTGCTTGATCAAACCATGACTCATGATGTGCTGGTGATCGACATGACCAGTTCCGCGCTGGCAACCTCGCTCCCGGTGATTCGTCGCATTTGTTCTGCCCCCGGTTTGCAACACACCCCGCGTCTCTTGCTGGCACGACGCAGCGATGAACCCGAACTGGTGGTCCGTCAATCAGGCCTTGATTTACAGGTGCAATCGACCCCGATTCGCAATCGTTCACTCCTGCAAAATATCCGCAAACTCGCTGGTCAGTGATTCTGTCGGATGCATACCAAGGTACGCTGCCATGCTCACCAACAACACCCTGCAATCACCCGACCTTCACCACGCTGCACCGTGGGACCATTACCAACGCATCGCACAACTATTTACCCGTGGTCTGCGTCACGATGTGGTCAACCTGCACTGTTCGCTCAAACTTGCAGAATCACTTCATCGTTTGCGTGCGGAAAATCCCGACATGCCGGTGCCCGATGAATTACGTCCCGAATCGGTCGCCGAGCGGGTGCGTCACAATACTCGCCTGCTTGCCAACATCACGCACGATGGCCTGATGCTCACCCAGGCCGCCAACCGCTGGGTTTATCACGATGTTCATTCGCTACCCTTGTCGCAACTGCTGCACGAAGCCATCCATCACCACCTTGATGATGACCTTGAACTCCCGGCCTTGATCAGTGATCCGCAACTTGCCCAATGCCAGGTCATGGCCATGGGCGACATGCTCACCGCTGCCCTGTCAGTCTGTCTGTTTCAATGGTCGCCTCGCACCCACGCTCATCATTTTCTGCAAAACATGCGATGCGATTGCAGCCCCGATCGCTGCCGAGCTAAACTGTCCATTCCCATCGACGACCCGGCTTCCGTGCTCTCATTTGTCAAGCATCGCCTTGAATTGGCGCATCATGCCAACCACCCGATACTCACGCAAAACCTGGTGATCACCACCGCTGAACTGGCACTCTGGCTTGCGCATTTTATTTTTGAATTGCACGGAGCCGACGTGCAGGTGAACGATGCCTCCGACACTCTGATCGTGAGCCTGCCGCTGCTGACTTGATGAATCGCGTATGCCACTGGCAGCTTGTCTGCCAGTGCCATCATTACGCAACAAATCACCATGCCATCATGGTTCAGCCACCCTTGTCCATCGATTCTTCCCCCACGCCTGCACTTCATCGCCGCGATGAAGTGCAGGATCACCCCACCCCTCAAAAGCATCATGTCGATCACGCCGACGACATGATCCGTGGTCAATCATTTATTCCCCCCCGGTCATTGACCGGAGGCTAACAAACTGTTTCATTCTTCTTCCGGGATCACATCCACCGCAACATTCACCCGATGCTGTCCCCCGCCCAGCACCACCCCGCGCACCGGGCTGACCTCGCTGTAATCGCGCCCCCATCCGATCGTCACGTGCTTGTCGCCGGGCATCAAATTATTCGTCGGATCAAAATCCAACCACCCGACTTCCAACCCATACACCGACACCCATGCATGTGAAGCATCCGCGCCCACCAGCCTTGATTGCCCCGGGGGCGCGTTGGTCAGCAAATAACCGCTCACATACCTGGCTGGCAAACCCATACTCCGCAAACATGCAATCTGTAAATGGGCAAAATCCTGACACACCCCCCGCCGTATTCGAAGCACTTCTTCCACCGGCGTCGCCACCTGCGTCACCGTCGGGTCATACTTAAACTCATGAAATATCCGGGACGTCAATTCCCGCACCGCATCCAAAAAGGGTCGTCCCTCCCAAAAACTCGGCTGGGCGTACGCCCGCACCGCTTCACTCACCCGCACCATCGGCGATTCATATACAAACTGCATTGCATCAAGCACCTCACGCTGCCTCTGACTCTGCACCCCATCGCGCACTTGTTCCCATCCCCCGCCTGTCATCCGTTCATGCAAAGTCGTCGTCGGGTGCACTTCCACCTTGCTCACCGCCGTCACCATCAGCCGACGATGCGGTTTCTGCACCGTGAAGCTATGCACCATGTTCCCGTAAAAATCCAGCCAGTCATCAGCAACCTCCGGCTCAGGGTCCACCGTCAGCTTACGCAACATGCACCGCTGTCGCGCCGTATCCCTGGGCTGCAGGTACGCCATGCTGTGGCACAGCGACACCGCTTCACTGTATTCATACGTCGTGCGATGCGTCACGCGGTATTTCATTTGAGTTGATCACTTATCTGTCCCCTCTCCCTCCGGGAGAGGGTTAGGGTGAGGGCGTGGGTTGCTGACCATTGTTTCAATTTCAATACCCGGGCCCTCGGCTTGCCAGCCTCGTTCCCGGCTTGATTTTCTTCACTTGGCCGTTTCTTCAAATACCCGAGTCCTCAGCCTGTCAGCTTGGTCCTCGGCTTGTTTTAAATTCGAAATCCGAAATTCGAAATCCGAAATTTACCTCGCTTTGTTCGTGTGCCACTGGCAGCTTGTCTGCCAGTGCCAACAATGCGCGACAAGTCGCGGCGCTAAATATCCAATTCACTGGTCCTCGGCTTGTTTTTCCGTCCCCTCTCCCTCCGGGAGAGTCGAAGATTCGCCGTGGCGAAGGTTAGGGTGAGGGCGTGTCTTTCGCTCGACCACTTGGCCACTCGACCATTTCCGCCTTCTCCAATCCTCACAATGCATTGCCCGTTCCGTTCCCGCCGACCTCATTGCCGGGCACCAGTTGTTTGGCCACGCCCGTGTGACTTAGGTAACTGTACGACAGCGCATCCGAAAGCGCTGGCAACTCGATGTAAAGTCGATCCAATAAATCATCCAATTCCAAACGCAAACCATCCTCATTCAACTTGCCAAGTCGTTCGACCTGCGTCAGCCGAAGCAGCGACGACAAGCCGATGATGATGCGTTCCTCCGTCGTCCGGGCCGGCAACACATGCTCCCCCGGTAACTGCGCCACATGCTCGGCTATCCGTGCCACCTGAAACGCAATCGAACGCGGATTGCTTTCATCCGTCAGCAATAAGTCCAGCACCGCCGACGCCTGCAAACTCGCCAGGTATCGCCTTCGATACGTCATGATGCTGTCACCGATTTCCAGCACAGCCTCCAGCAGCGGCGGCTCCACCGTCGCAGGTTGTACCAACGTGGTACGCACCAATTGAGCTGTCTGAATTGCCCGTTCAATGCGACAACCCAAATCCAAAAACGTCCAGCCCTGTCCGCGGGTCATGCTTTCGGTCACCAGTCCGTTGAACGCCACCAGCGGAATGATCGATCGATTCAGCAAAGCCGTTGCTTCGCCCAGGTGCAGTCGTGTCAACGGACGGGGCGGTTCAAAATCCTGATCGAGGGTGTAAATGATGCGCCAGGTATCGCTGGACAACCGATCACGAGCCATGCTCGCCACCCGGCGCAGCGCCGCAATGATGTCTCGTATGCTGCCGGTGGTTTTTTCATCGTATATCAATGCCAGCAATTCCTGCCGCACCGCCGGTGCCTCCGGTGATGTGGCCCCCAAAGCCCCGGCA
>CAYRTH010000028.1:818-26983 GCA_964427135.1 uncultured Phycisphaeraceae bacterium | reverse complement strand
TGGCCAGTATCACCGCTGACGCCCAGATCACTTGCAAACCATATTTGGGGTGATGTGTGATCGCACCGACACAGCGCGGCGGAACACCATCGAGGGTCAGTAAATCCAACACGAAGCAGTTGTCGAAAATACGCACTTTTTCACGTTGGCTGACGGTTTGAAAAAGTGATTCGACAAAGGCTTTACCGGTGGCATCGCCCTGGGCATGAAGGATGCGTGAAGCTGAATGGCCCCCTTCTCGCCCCAGCGAAAAGCCTGTGGTGTTGTTGCCTTGTGAAGCACGATCAAAGGGCAGGCCCTGGTCGATGAGTTCATGGATGCGTGCGATGCCCTGCTCAACAACCTGACGCACCACCGGTTCATCGCACAGACCGGCCCCGGCCACGAGCGTGTCGTGCACATGAGCTTCGACCGTATCGCCTTCGGACAAGGCCACCGCCACGCCGCCTTGCGCCCAGTAGGTGTTGGACTGTTTGAGGTCGCCCTTGAGGGTGACGATGACTTCCGCGTGTTCACTGGCAGCCAGGGCAGCACGTAAGCCGGCGACCCCTGCGCCGATGACAAGGACATCGGTGAAAATTTGCGGCAACAGGGCCGTGCGAAAGGGAATCAGGTAACGTCGCTGGTCAAAGATGGAGTGCATGGATAGTGCATTCTAGCCGAGATTGATTGGATGTAGCGTGGGTCAAGCGAGCCTTTGATCCATGACCACGCCTGATCTTTGTAAGCGTGTGGATCACACACGCTTTCCTCACGGCGACAAAGATCAGGATGCTTGACTGCAACCGTTGACTGCTTTTTACAAAATTTGCCTTCAATGACAATAAATCGGTCATACCATCCTGATCTGCTTGCAGACAAGCAAGCTCAGGCATGTGGATTTCATGGATGCGATCATGCACCATTCATGATCGCCAACACCCCGGCGCGAACGAAACCCACACCGATGGCCGCCAGTAATAAATCAACCACCTTGCTCACCGCACGCATGGCGTTCATCGGAAACCATCGCAATAAACGTTCGGCAAACAACATCGCCAGCAGTACCAAAAGCAAATTGACGATCAGGGCGGAAAAAGTCGTCAGCCAACCGTGTTGATCACGCAACACCAGGCAGAGCGTGAGCACCGCAGGCCCGACGATCAGCGGCGTGGCCAGGGGGACGATGCCCAGTGACTGTTCTTCACGCACCATCGGCTTGCCGGCGACCATCAGGTCCATCAGGGCGTACACAAAAAGAATGATGCCCCCGGCAATCTGCAAATCCGGGATGTCAATTTTCAAAAACGACAAGAGCGGCCGACCGACGAGGATGAAAACCACGGCTATCGCCAGCGCGGTGGGCACGGCTTGAAGGGTGATGCGCCGCCGCTGCGCTGCGGTGAACCCCTGCGTGATATTGAGGAACACCGGGATCAACCCCGGCGGGTCCATCGCCACGAACAGCGGAATCAGACACAGAAGAAAGGCTTCCATGATGGGATATGGTAACCAGTCTGTTGACTCATCGGCACCGTGAGAGCAATTTTCGTAAATTGCTCAGAGCAACGCCTAACGATTGTTACCCGATCATGCCAGCGCTGCTTGCGACCGGGGTGGTGCCGCTGCGGACCACGATCGGGTCGATCTGACCTTCAATCGTCACCCGACCCAATCGATCCACCACGCAAATGGGTATTTTACCAGCCTTCCAATCGGCCAGCGGAAGCAGCGGCCATCGCTGGGGGTAATGCGTATCGGGTTCGACGCTGATGCGCACGGCCTTGGTGGCCAGTCGGTCGATCACCAGCCGGGGTTGGGCGAGGAACCAGCCGATGCAGGCGATGCCGCGCGGGTAAAACGAAAGGTTGTTGTTGATGTAGGTGTCGATGAAGCCGAACGTCTGCGCTTCGGTGTTGCTCATCACCTGCAGGTCCCAGTACAGATCCGTGTGCGAGGCAATCTTGGCATCCAAAAAACGGGCGACATGATCACGCCAAAGGTTCTGGCTGACCCAGACGTTGTCCACTTCGCTCGAAGTATGGCCACAGCCGTAGCGACCCAGCGTTTCACGCGCCGCATTGACCACATCCATCGACAACTGTTCGCGGTCCACGGCACAATCCTGTCCGCAGAGAAGCGGCAACAGCACACCATTGGCAGTGTAAATCGAATACGCATCCCACCCGGCCAATTCGTCGAGCGTCAGCGGCTTGCCCGTCCAGGCATCGATCACCCCCGTGGCTGACTTTTCAACGCACACCACATAATGATCGCCCAGCCAGGCACTGCGATCAATTTTCACCGCATCGCGTCCGACTGCTTCGCTGCACTTTTTGGCAAGCTCGCTGCCGGCCTGTATACGTTCGAGTATGTCTGCCGCCGCTGATAATGCAGCCAGTCGTTTGATCGCCAGGTAGGTCTGTTTGCGGGAGTATTGCGTGGCTGGTGATGCGTCGTCGATGGTGTTGGCGGTGCCCTCGGAAGGAAAACCCGATTGATCCCGGTCGGTCCACAACAGGTACTTGGCCAATCGTTCAACCAGGGTAGTGACCGATTTGGCCACCGCAAGGTCACCGGTGGCATGACTGTATGCCTGCAACAGCAGCAGGTAATTGGCGTTTTCCTCCACCGGCATGTCATGCGGGTAAGCCTGTTTGCCAATCCGAGGTCCGACGCCGATGTCGTGACTCATGATCGCCCCGCCGGAGGCTTCATGTAATTTTTCGACCGCAGGCCACTGTTGCAATTGCATGGCCAGAAGTTTGGGCCACAGGCACAGGTAAAGCAGCGCGACGTTGTATTCGACATCAATCGTCGAGTGAAAATAGCAACTGCCTTCCCAGACCGAAAACCATTCACGTCCGTCTTCAAAATCGCACCACCAGGTGTTCGACAGGTAAGTTTGAAAACTTTGATGAAACAGGTGACGGTCGGCTGCCTGCATCGGGGCCTGGTCGAAAATTTTCTCAAATCGCCTTGACAGTGCCAGAAAATCATCACGCCGGGCGATGGCACTGCGCATCACCTCATCCAACCCCTTCCATCGGCGAACGTAACGAAATTTCGCGGATGGCGTTGACACAGGCTGATTCTGTTTGTCATCGCTGGTGATGGTATCGAGCACCGGGTCACCGACGAAGGCCCCCCACACCAGTCGCCACTTCACACCGCTGCCCTCTTCGGTGACGGGCAGGTCGAGCGTCAGGCCCTGACCATCGGCATCGGGCACCGCACCGGGCGTCAGACTGACGATGCGTTCGAGTGCCTTGACCATACGACCGGGTCGGGCGGGGCGCTGGGCCGTATCGCCGACCGCATCGCCGGTGGGTTCGAGTCGATTGTCGTAGGTCAGGTCAATGCGACCCTGTGAGCCGTCGGCATCGACCCCTGCGGAAAACTGCGTGTCGGGTCGTTGCAAACGAATGAACAATTTCACGTTTTCCGGCGTCGCCCCTTTGGGCACACACCAACGCACCCGTGAACAGGGATTGACGCGCATTTCCAGGTAAAACGCAGGCAGCGTACAAAGGTCTTCATTTTGCGGGTAAAAGAGGCTGTGCAGGTTGAACTCAAAACGCAGGCCGTATTTGTCACTGTACCCGCGGTAGGTGATCGAATTCACCCGGGCGAATTGTTCGCAATTGAGCAGCGGCGTACCTCGGGTGGTCAAGGGCAATACACGTTCCGTGCCATCGGGTTCAACCAGGCCGACCATCAAATCCATCGGGGCATCAAGGAATCGCCCCAAGGCCGAGTGCATCACACGTCTGCGACAAGGTTCCAGCAGCAGATTAAATCGGCTGCCCAGCCTTGCCATCGTCCAAGTCATCAGTTGCATGCTTTAATCCTCGCAAGTAATCACGAATCATTCACCCCACCAAAGCATCGCCATTGTCGGGTAAACAACTGATTTCGTAAAGCCCTGATAATGATTTAAAATCTTCCGCCACGCCTGATCTTCATGGTCCGCCATGAAGATCAGGATTGATCGACAAACAATCAAGCATTGACTGACGATGATTGTTTGACCCCAATCAATCAAAGATCAACCCTTGGTTTTCTGACGCAGGCCGCGCACCTTCATGGGTAAGCCAAAAAGATCGATGAACCCACGTGCTGCGGTCACGTCATAATCCTTCATCGCAAAACCGGCCAATTGCGGGTCGTACAAACTTTTGCTGCTGGTGGCGCTGACCGCTAGGGCGCGACCCTTGTACAACTTCACCTTCACCTTGCCGGTGACCACCTGATTGGCCTGGTCGATCAGTGCCTGCATGGCTTCGCGCAGCGGGTGGAACCATTGGCCGTAGTACACCAGTTCACCGTAACGCAGTGCCATTTGCTGCTTGTAGTGATAAAGCTCGCGTTCGAGGGTGATCTGTTCGAGGGCTTTGTGGGCTTCGTACAAAATTGTTCCGCCCGGGGTTTCGTAAACGCCGCGCGATTTCATGCCCACCAGCCGATTTTCCACCAGCACGGTCTGCCCCACCGCATGCGCTCCGCCGATGTCGTTGAGGTGCGCAATCAGTTCATGCCCGGCGTATTTTTTACCCCCCAGTGCAATGGGGGTTCCTTTTTCAAATTCGACTTCGACATATGTCGGCTTGTTGGGCGCTTTTTCCACCGGCACACTGATGGTCAGACAATTCTTCCAATTCGGCTCCTGATCCGGGTGTTCGATTTCCGCGCCCTCGTGGCTGATATGCCAAAGGTTGCGGTCACGCGAATAAATCTTTTTGGTCGATTGAGCAATCGGAATGTTGTGCTTTTTGGCAAAGGCAATCGCGGTCTCACGATCGGTCAGACCATCGGCCAAAAACCGGGGGTCTTTCCAGGGTGAAATAATCTGCAAGCTCGGGTCCAGCGCCATCGCGGTAAGTTCAAATCGCACCTGATCATTACCCTTGCCTGTCGCGCCGTGTGCCACCGCATCCGCCCCGGTCTGATGGGCCACCAGCACCTGATGTTTGGCGATCAGCGGCCGGGCAATCGAAGTACCCAACAGGTAATCACCTTCATACGTGGCATGTGCCCGTAGCATCGGAAAGCAAAAGTCGTAGGCAAATTCCTTGCGAAGGTCTTTGACGACCACTTCGTCAGCCCCGCTTTGCCGTGCTTTCTTTTCGATGCCCGACAGTTCGTCACCCTGACCTAACTCGGCTGCAAAAGCAACCAATTTGACACCGGGGTAACGACTTTTGAGCCAGGGCAGAATGACGGAGGTGTCAAGGCCGCCGGAGTAGGCCAGTACGATTTTTCGGGGGGTGTTTGGGGTGTTGTTGGGGGTGGTCATGCATTGATCCTTCAAACCTGTTCACTGTTTGGTCAAAAAAAATATTACGGAATACCCGGGCCCTGGTCGTCACCTGCGACAGGTGCCGCCTCGTACCCGGCTTGAGTCAGATCGATACAGCCTCAACCGACTTTGGAACCTGGGGGCACCTGCTGTGATGGCGACAGCACCACCACGTTGGTCACGTTTTCGCCCTCGGCTGCGGTGGCGGCCAGTATCATGCCGTTGGACGCTTCGCCGCGCAAAATGCGTGGCGCCAGATTGGCGACGACGATCACTTGCCTGCCTACCAGCACCGAAGGGTCGGGGTAGTAGGCACGGATACCCGCACACACCTGACGCTGTTCAACGCCAAGGTCCAGTTGCAATTTGAGCAGTCGATCGGCTTTGGGGTGCGGCTGGGCATCGAGCACCGTGGCCACCCGCAAATCGATTTTCACAAAATCGTCAATGGTGATGGTCGGTTTGAAATTGCTTTCAACAATCGGCACCGCAGCCGGGGTTGCGGCAACAGGTTGTGAAGGGGTCGGCGGAACCGAAGTCGGGGGTACAGCGTGTTGATCGGGGGTAGTGTTCATGGATTGCTCCTTGATGCAAATAAGTACATCAGCATACCCGAAGCTGTTACGTAATGGATAATGGATCATGGATGATGGATAATGTTTGAGGAACACCGATATCGTGAATGCCGCCGTTTATCAGGGATACTTGTGAGCAATAGCCTCGACACAACCAATCAAAGGTCCGATCAGCGGCCCCCCTTCTGTTCACAGCGGAAGACACGTTGTGCATTGGCGTTCGTGGGCGGCTTGTTATTCGTAATGATTTCAGCCACGGCTCTGTACCATTGGCTCACCAGCCCGCAGCGCGTGGCGAACATGGTGGTGAAATTGCTGGAAGAAAACCTGGGCGGCAAGGCTGCCGTGCATTCAGCAACATTTCAACTACGCGGCCCGATCAATATTCAGGGCATTGAACTGAAACTATCTGATGACGCTGAGCCAGCCCAACGACTGCTTGAAATCGACCGGATCACCCTTTGGCACAACCCCTGGTCGCTTTGGCGCGGCCGACTGAGCATACGTCAGGTGTTCGTCAGTCAGCCAAAGTTGTATTTGACCGAGTTCACACCCACCGGCGACTTCAACTGGGCGCAACTTTTTCGCCAACACGCGGATGCAGAGGGTGATTGGAAACTTACACATGACTTGCCACAGGTGCGCATCGATGACGGCCAGTGGGTGTTTGGTCGGGTTGAAAACGGTCGATACAGCGAATCAGCAAGGTTTACTTTTTTCGGAAACATGAGTGAAACATCGCAGCGTTCGCGGATGTATGGTTTTCAATTGACGCAGACCGATGCCACCGATACCGGGCATCAGCCCTTATCAATTCAGGGTGAAATCGACATTGAAGTCCCCGCATTCAAAGCCGAGTTATTGCATTTTGAATGCACCCGCGTCAATCAGGAATTGTTACCGACACTGGTGCGTCAATGGTGGGACAAGCTGCAACCCTGTGGCGCTTTGTCGACGATTCAAATCGGCATCAACCCGGAGGTTGGCCCCTGGGCGAAACTGGTGGCCCAGCAATTGCAGATCAATCTGCCATTGACCCAAGGGTTCACACAACTACTGGCTCGTGAAGCGAAACTGGCCTTTCGTAGTGACACGCTATACATCGAAACGTTAACCGGCATGATTCATGGATGCGATTACAAACTGTCCGGTTTCGTGCGCGATTTCGGCCAGAACATGACCATGAAGCTGGAGGTTGATTTGCAGGGGCCGGTGCCGCATGAACCAGCCGTGATGGAAATACTGCCCCCGGTGACACGCTCGTACCTCAAACGCTTCAATGTGCGTGGCCGATTTCATACGCAGATGACCGTCAAACGTGATGCGAGTGATGACCACATCATTACACTGGGCACGCTGGACCTTTTCGATGGCTCACTCAACGATGTCCGCAACCCCTACCCCATGCAAAATGTCAGCGCACGCATACGCTACGACCATGATGCGGTGATCATCGAACGCATCCACGGTCGTGGTGCCAGTGGCGCGGTGATTCAGGCACAAGGTGAAATTCGACCGCCTACCAACGACGGTGCGCTCGACTTTGCACTCACGATCAAAGACGCACCGGTGGACGAGTACCTTTTAGGTTCGCTGCACGATGAGGAACGCGAAATCATTGACGAGTTGATATCGCAGCCTGCATTGCAGCGACTGTTGGGCAAGGGCGTCATCGGTACGCATCAACCCTTTGCACTCGATGGCAAGGTGAGTCTGACGATTCGCGTGCAGGCTCCGCCGGGGTCCACCGATACCAGCGGGCACATCACCAACACGATCGACCTGGCCGGGGTGAAAATGTTGTGTGACTTTTGGCCGTATCCGCTGACGGTGCAAAGTGGGCAACTGGTGGTCAAGGGGCGCGATGTGCAGGTCAGGGATGTGCAACTGCTCGGCCTCATGGGGGGTCGTGCGACGTTGTCAGGTACGTTGAAACCCAATGCCGATGACCCCAAACGCACGGTCACGCAATTACAGGTCACCGCCAGCGATGTGCCCATCGATGACCTGTTGCTCGCATCGTTGCCCAAAGATGAAGCACAGTTGATCGAGCAACTGGGCATTACTGGTAAGTTCGACGGCAAAGCCCGTATTTTCAACAACCCGGAACACAAAATCACCTTTGTCATTGAGCCCCACGTGAAACGGGCAACCGCGCTGCCCAAGGGAACCGGTTTCAAACTGACAGAACTGGACGCCAAACTCACCCTGCAACCCGGCGAGGTACTGATCGATGCGTTGTCCGCCAAGCACGGTGACGGCTCGATCACTTTGTCCGGCACTATGGGCTTGAATGAACAGCAACGACGCTTGCGATTGCAGGTGCAATCGACTGATTTGCCGCTGGAACAAGGCGTGCTGGATTTGTTGTCGATGACCGGGAGTGTCAGTGCTGACACCTTGCAAAGCATTCGTCAATATGACCCGCAAGGGGTGACCCACGCGACACTTCAACTCGATGCGCACTTGCACGGTGATGGTGACCAACAACCACCGACTTTTGATTTGATACTCGAACCCAAACGACTCAATGTTCAGGCGGTGAATGCCGACGGTAAAACCTGGCGGGTACCCATCGAAAACATCACCGGCTCCGTGCAGGTGCAACCGGGCTTGATTGAATTGCAGCAAGTGCAAGGCTTTGTCGATGGCACAACGGTGTTTGTGAATGGCAAAGTCGCCAAGCATACCACCGGAAAACAAATCGTTGATTCATCACCAGCCGTCGATTTACAATTGAATGCCAAGGGTGATCGATTGACCCCCGGTTTACGTGCATTGCTGCCGACTGGTCTGCAGGCCACGCTGTCACAGATTGAATTTCAGGGGGGCTTTGAGGTCATGCAAGGCAAACTCACAATCGAGCCCAGTGACCAGGGGTCGAAGTTGTCATGGTCATCCGTCATTGATCTGCAAAATGCATCGGTGATGCTTGGCGTACCGGTGACGGAAATGGTTGGCCGACTGACTGTGAATTTGCACCAACCCCAAGCCGGGGGTTTGATGTTGCTGGATATGCAAGCGCGGGCACAGCAGGTGCGGGTGTTGGATCGCCTGATCAGCCCACTTTCGTTTCAGTTGCTTTCAACCCCGGGTCAGGCGGGTAACGTTGCCATCGGCATCCGCCAAAACCATGCTGCGAACCACACTGGCAACCAATCCGCCAATAACGCGCATATGTTGGACCGTTTGGAATTACGTGATTTGATGGGGCAGTGTTACGGGGGCAAGGTGACCGGGTCGGGCACGATCATTGCCGGTCGGCCCGGCGGGTACAGTTTGCAATTGGTGCTGGACGATGCGGCATTGGGGGCGATTGTGAACCCGCGTGGGTATGAAGCCTCATCGTCATCAACTTCAGCCAATGCAACGGACAGCAACGCTCGTGAACCCACCGGCAACTCGGCCACCGGGCGACTGTCAGCCAACCTGTCGATCGAGGGCATCGGTGATGATGTGCGCAATCGTCGGGGGCGTGGCGAAATGCTGATTCGAGATGCTCGGCTGTTTGAAGTGCCCATGGCCATGGCGATGATGCAGATCATGCACCTGACCTGGCCGACGTCACGCGCCTTTGATCGTGCCTCGGCTCGTTACGTGATTCAGGGTGAAACCGTGCAACTGGATGACCTGCGTTTTCAAGCGCCCGATCTGCAAATCATCGGCGGGGGAACCGTGCAGTTTCCCGGACTGCAACTGGAACTGGACATGTTCACGCGCAACCCGCAACGAACGGGTTGGGGCGCTTTGGGCGAAGCGATCGACATGATGCGTGATGGGCTGATTTCGATTCGTGTCACCGGCACGCTTGATCAACCTGCTGCCAAGCTGCAAAGTTTCACCGGCGTCCGTCGAACCTGGCGCGAGTTGTTTCAGCCGGAGGATAAATGACTGTTGGTGCGTGTGTTTGCATTTGTTTAGCGCGGACGCTTTGCGTCGTCGCTTCGTTGGACGATGGATGATTCAAAGTGAACCGATGACCCCTTGGCAGTCCGAGCACACCTATCCTCGATGTTGATCTGTTCAATCGAATGTAAACCATCGGCTTTACAACCCCGTGGATTTGCTTACGATAACCCATCTACCCCGACATGGTCCGACTTGATATTCTGCGGATATTTGAGTGCCTGGAGAGGTGGCCGAGCGGCTGAAGGTGCACGACTGGAAATCGTGTGTGGCAGCAATGTCACCGGGGGTTCGAATCCCCCCCTCTCCGTTGTTGGGCTTGCGTCGCCAGGGATCGCACCTGTCGGCAGGGCTTCGCATTTGCCTTGATTTATCGCATTTTATGTGTATTGTTGGAACCCATCGCTCAAGGGGACAAGCAATTGTTCAGAGTGCTGCAATGATATTTTTGGGGGCCACATGCCAGCTTACATCAACAAAGTCCATCGACTGCTGCGTTTGATCATGCTCATGCAGCAGGGTCAATCCGGCAACGCCAAATCCCTGGCGACCGCCCTGGGGGTCAAGCCACGGACCATTTATCGTGATCTGTCGCTGCTGACTGAAATGGGCGTACCTTATTACTTGGACGATGAAACGGGAGGCTACCGCATTCGCAAGGATTTCTTTTTGCCTCCGTTGCATCTGACAGTCAGCGAAGCTCTGGCGATCCTTGCCCTGGGACAGAACATTGGCAAGGGTGAACAGATCGCCCTGACCGAACCCGCCGCCACCGCGATTGAAAAAATTCGCACCCAGTTGCCTGAAAAGGTACTTGCCGAACTGGGCGAACTGGATCGTCATCTGGATATCCGCCTGGCGTCCACAGGCCCGGCCAGGGAAGCCATCAGCGATGTCTTTCAAAGTGTGAGTCGGGCGATCAAAACCAAACGTGCCCTGCTTTGTCGTTATGAATCGCTGCAGAACAGCGCGGACGAGGAATCATTTATTTTCAAGCCCTATGCCTTGAGTTTTGATCAGCGCGCCTGGTACGCGATTGGTCATCACGCGGGTCGCAATCAAGTCCGCCGACTCAAACTCAATCGTTTCACCGCCATCGAACCAACGGACAAGCCTTATGCCATCCCGGATGATTTCTCGGTTCAAGCGTTCCGTGGCAAAGCCTGGCGAATGATCCGCGGCGACAAACTTTACAAAATCGAAATCGACTTTGATCCCACCGTGGCCGAAACCGTTGCGGACACCCACTGGCACCCTACGCAGAAAATCACCGACCACCCCGATGGGTCCATCACCTTCACCTGCCAGGTCGAAGGTCTGGACGAAATCGTCTGGTGGATCCTCGGCTACGGCCCACATGCCAAAGTGATCATGCCCCAAACCCTGGCACACATGGTCATCGAAAAATCACAAGCCACCGCCCGACTTTATCCAGCCGATGCATCATCATCCCATTCGTCATCAGCAGCGCTATCAAAGGCAGCGTCATCCGAAACATGATCCCCGACTTGGTCATCGTCAAAAGCGATGTTGCCCGGGTGAATATCAGCATGGAACGATGTAGGGAGATTGACCAACTTGACAGCATTACCTCAACGGAAAGGCTATTCAGCAAAAATCAAGCTGTGGATGGAAATCAATGGGAAACTGCATGTTTTGAATCAGGCTGCCGACACTTGGGTGATGCCTGCGGGAAAAGTGGGATCACCCGCCCGTCAACGCCGTGATCATCATGGACATCGACGGCCGTCAGCACCGTCGATCTGTCTGGCTCCCCAACGGCATTTCGGCCAATGATCGTTTTATCACAGTCCAAGGCGGTCCCTGTCAACCCGTGGTCCGTTCTGAATAGCCGCGGGTGGGAACCCGCGGTGCTTACCCCCGAAGGTACCAGGGAATTTCATAGTATTGGGGCGTCAGTTAAAACTAACCCGAAAAAATTACTTTTCCACTGACATAGCGCTGTCACAGGCTGCTGATAGATTCCACACACCATCGCACGGACGCGATCGGATGCAGGAGCCTGTGCATGGATTGCCTGGGCTGGCAACATCAGCCGTGGAGCCGGGGATTCGGCTGCTTCCAGAGTATGCGGCAGTCAGGCCCGGTGTTCCGGGGGACGGCTCGTGTTGCCCGGCTTCGATTCCTGCGTTGGTGTCAAGTGCGAACGTTACGCGATGCCCGGCAGGCGGCTGGACGTGGTCGTTCCATCAGTCCGATGAACCTACGCCGACTCCGGCTTCGCAGGCTTTTTTCACGCTATTTGCCTACCCGCAATGTTTTGGTAGATTGATAGAAATCACGGGGACATCTAATGACTTCTGAGTTGTTGTCATCTGAACAGTTTCAAAAACAGTTTCATGAGCTGACCGGCAACCCGCCCTTCCCCTGGCAGCAAGCGTTGTACGAACGATTCACGGGGACATTGGATCAGCTACCCGAGGTTTGCCGCATTCCCACCGGCCTGGGCAAGACCAGCGTGCTCACGATTTGGTGGTTAGCGCGGCAGGTCAATACTCAACTGCCACGTCGCTTGGTGTACGTCGTCAATCGCCGCACGGTGGTGGATCAAACGACTGCTGAAGCTGAGCGTTTACAAGCAAAGGTTGCCCAAGACAAACTCGCCATCAGCACGCTGCGGGGTCAGTTCGCGGACAATCACAAATGGTCGCAAGACCCTTCACGACCCGCCATCGTCGTCGGCACCGTGGACATGATCGGCTCACGTCTGCTCTTCTCCGGCTATGGTGTGGGGTACAAGGTCCGCCCGCTTCACGCAGGTTTTCTCGGACAAGACACACTGCTCATTCACGATGAAGCACACCTGGAGCCAGCGTTTCAAAAACTCATTGAGTCCATCAAAGCTGAACAAACCCGCTGCAAGGAGTTCGCTCAGTTCCACGTCTTGCAGTTGACCGCGACGACACGTGATCAACCCCATCTTCAATCTGATTCATCTGATCCTGTGGTCACGTTACAAAAGGACGATCTTGATCACCCCGTGGTCGAACAACGGATCAAAGCGGCGAAGCAGTTGAAGCTCACTGAAGTTGCGGACGACAAAAACACCGCTGACAAGTTGGCTGAACTGGCGGAGCGATACAAGGATGAAAAAGTTGCGGTGCTGGTATTCGTGCGGACACTTGAGCAGGTATCCAAAGTCGAAACGGAGCTAAAAAAAACCAAGCGTGGCGTGATCCTGCTCACCGGCACCATGCGCGGCTTGGAGCGTGACGAGTTAGCCAAGTCCAATCCCATTTTCATGCGATTTCTGCCTGAAAAAAATCGCAACTCTGATGTCACACCCACCGCAGGCACCGTCTATCTCATCTGCACCAGTGCGGGCGAAGTGGGCATCGACATCTCCGCCGACCACATGGTCTGCGATCTCACTCCCCTCGACAGCATGGCTCAACGATTGGGCCGCGTGAACCGCTACGGCGACCACACCGATACTCGCGTTGATGTCGTGCACCCCACAACCTTCGGCAAGACGGACAAGAAGACCGGCGAACTCAAGGCCGACCCCATCGACAAAGCCCGCGACACCACACTCAAGCTGCTCAAGTCCACCCTCCCTCTGCTCGACGGCGATGCCCGCGACGCCAGCCCCAAGGCCCTGTCGCACCTGATGGACGGCCTCACCGACGAGCAGCGTCGAGCCGCCTTCTCTCCCGAGCCGACCATCCTGCCCGCCACCGACATCCTCTTTGACGCCTGGTCGCTGACCAGCATCAGAGGCAAAATGCCCGGTCGCCCGCCGGTGGAACCTTATCTACACGGCATCGCCGACGATGCTCCGCAAACCACCCTCGCCTGGCGCAGTGAACTTGATCTGCTCAAGCTCGATACGGACGACAAGCCCGCATTGTTCAAGTCCGCCACAACCCTGGCACGCATCTTTGATAAACACCCGATCCGTCCCCACGAAACCATCACCACCGCGTGGTATCACGTTCATGACTTGATCAAGGACTTGATCAATAAAACATGCAGACCTGACCTGGCAAAACAACCCCTGGCGTTGCAATTCACCAGCGGCAACATCGAGTTCACCACCCTCGGCAAACTGGCCGAAGACCCCGGCGTGCTGCGTGCTCAGCCGACGTTGATCTTTCCGGCGATCTTCGATGCCCTCGACCCACAAGGCCTGTTATCCATTGAGAAACTCAAATCAAAGGGTGCAGAAAACCAACATGATTCGAACGCGATAACGGTCAATCATGATGTCGCTGACACTGCGAATTATGAACGCGAAAAAGACTTGCCGCATCGGATGCGTTTGCGGATCCAGCGTGAAGGCGACACGTGGGCCGCAGACCCGCTCCCCGGGCAGCAACTGCCGGAGGATTGGGAACTCGAAGCTCGTCCGGGTGCATCGACAGCCTTGGTTGGGCAAATTAAAAAGAAAGCGAAAGGTCTGCGTATCACGCTGATCCAGCCGCTCTCCTTCGATGATGAAGGCGACCCGACGTTGTCACTGATCTGTCTTTCGCCAGCACTTCAAGCCAACGGCAATCAGTCCCAACAGATTCTGAAGGATCACGTGTCCGCCGTTGAGCGTGAAGCCAATCGTCTGGCTGATGAATTGAAATTGCCCGAACCCTATCGCACCGCGCTGATCTTCGCCGCCCATTGGCACGACGAAGGCAAGAAGGCCGAAGTCTGGCAACGTTACATCGGCGGGCCTGATGAGCAGGGGCAACCGCTGGGCAAGTCCGCCGACTGGCGCGATCCGAAGCTGCTGTTTCACTACCGCCACGAGTTCGGCTCACTATTGCGCATCCCCGCTGATCAACTGCCCGCCGACGAAGCGGTACGCGACCTCGCTCTCCATCTGATCGCCGCCCACCATGGCTGTGCCCGTCCGCATTTCGATCATCCGTTCGATCGTGAAAAACCAGAAGCCGAGTGCGAACGCATCCATGTTGAAACCATTCAGCGTTTCGCCCGGTTACAGCGTAAGTACGGCCGATGGGGACTGGCGTACCTCGAATCCTTGTTGCGTGCCGCGGACTGGGCAGCCAGTCGCGCCGCCGGACAGGAATCCGGCTTCGACGAATCGGATGACAGCGAAGGAGGTGATGAATGACCCCGACGCCCACAGCCAACATCACCATCCCCGTGGACCTGACCAACCCCGGCCAGTTCTTCGCCTGCTGCGGTTTGCTGGAACTAGCAAGCCGAATTGACGAGAACGCGGAAGGATGTTTCGGCGAAAATGAATTTTACCTCGCAGCGGAATGCTCGTTGCAATCAATCCTCACGATCATTCAACAGTCGATCATCACCAACACCATGTCCTCGGTGCAACGTGCACGGATAGAGGAACTAGGCGCGATGTCCAAAAAGCAGCGAGAAGCCACGCCCGGACTCGAAGACGAGAAGAAGACGCTCGAATCATTACGCCGTGAGCTGCCGATTGTGTTCAATGGCAGTGTACCCCTATGCATCGACTGGTTCTGCGACGACTTTGCGGGCGGTTCACGATTTAAAACATGGGCTGGCCAACAGTCTGTGCTCGATATCGCCCAAGCGATGCAACAGGGGTTACATGCCGCGGCAATCGATTGCGCTGACGCACTGTGGAACTCTATTCGTAACGTCGGCCTGCCCTTTAATTTCGATTCAGAGCTTGGCGGCCAAGGCTCTGCCCTTGATATTGGTTTCAGCTTTGACCCGCTCGCCGGTAGCGAAATCACTCGCATCAAAGGTACTTGCAAACCGGCACTTGAACTGCTCTGCTTCATCGGTTTGCAGAGGTTTCGCCCAAGCGAAGTCAAGGGTAAGAATCGCTATATCTACGCTGCGTGGAACACACCCGTGCCAGCCTCCATCGCATCGGCACTCGGATGTGCAAAGATTACCCCAAGTCCGTGTCCTGTTTTCGAGTTTCCACTGCTCTACCGGACCAAGTACCTGAAATCGTTTCTGCCCGCACAACCCTATCAAGGAGACCGTGATGAGTGATCTGACCAAACATGATGAATGGCTGACCCAAGACAACGCTGCCGCGATCGTCATCCGCGAGCCATTGGTGTCCGTCGAAGGATCGGACGGCGTGATTTTTCCCGCCACCTTCGCTGCAGCTGAAGACAAGAAAGTTTTCCCCGGCGGATACAACATCGACCCGCCTGAGGGCGACAAGAACGTCTGTCTTGTCGATAGCGTCGGCAGCCAGGCCAATCGCATTGAGCCGATCTTCGCAAAATCCGAATACAAAACTCTTGTCCCGCAGATCGTCATCACCGCCGGCGAGAAGTCGGTCAACCTGCTCGAAGCCGGACACCGGGCGGGCGATGCCATCGTGCGGTGCACACCTTTAC
This sequence comes from uncultured Phycisphaeraceae bacterium, assembly GCA_964427135.1. Lineage (GTDB taxonomy): Bacteria > Planctomycetota > Phycisphaerae > Phycisphaerales > Phycisphaeraceae > JAJXSS01. Next base: position 10,898 of record CAYRTH010000028.1, on the reverse strand, counting down.
AGAAAAAACTTCAAGATGCTTTTAAGGATGTTTTGAACGGTAATGCGATACCCATGGCGAAGATCGCGCCCACATCGCTTGTATTCGGTGTATGGGACTCGCGCGACACGCAGGCGAAACTGCCACGACTTGTTGCTTCAACCATTCGCGCTTTTGACGTGCAAAAACTGACGCGATCCGCGCAGTTCAATCCATCGGCTGACTACATTGGTCTCGGACTGCTAGAAGACACGACCGACAAGAAGCTCAAAGATGAATACGCTGTTCGCGGGTTCGTTCATGTTCCGGCAACCGGCTCGCATGGCGGCGTGATCGCCAAGGGTGGCGTGCGCCGCGACGTTACTTTCAGCCTCGCAGCACTTCGACTACTCTCAGCCGATACTGACGATACGAAAACGCTCGCCCTGCGCCGTTACATCCTCGGTCTGTCGCTCGTGGTGCTGACCGCACCAGCCCAAACTTATCTGCGTCAAGGTTGCAATCTCGTTCCCGACATCGACAAGCCACGATCCTTCACACTCGTCAATGCCGATGGTAAGCGATCTGAACTCAAGCTCACACACGAAGAGGTGATCATTTTCGCCAAGCTCGCCGCCACAGAGTTCGGCGTAGGTGCATCTGAAACCGTCAAATTCGATCCTGAACTGGCGAAGAAAGACCTCGCCGGTGAAGGGGCCGCCAAGAAAAACCGCAAGAGCAAGGCCTAGATGTCAGATGAATCCAAACCGGAGTAATCCATGAACACATCGCTCTGCCTCAGTATCCGTTTCATCCAGCCCTACCCGCTCTTCCACGGCTCGCGGGATGCGGGTGCAGCGGAATGGCCGCCCTCGCCGATGCGAGTGTTTCAGGCACTGCTTAACGCCGCATGTCTTGGCTCTCGCGGAAAGACACTGGCGAACGATGTACTCAACGCGCTTAAGGTGCTCGAAGTCCTCCGTCCGCTCATCGTCTCGCCGCGTGCCACGCAGAGCATCGTCGGCCATCGAGCCTACGTCCCGCATAACCATGCCGACCTTGTTACTTCCGCCTGGCACCGGGGAAACAACGACGCCAGCATCGCATCCCATCGCATTGAAAAAGACTACCGCCCGATACGAATTGAAACCGTCGGTGACGATCTCCCGGCCGTCCACTATCTTTATCCACTCGACGAGGACAACGCTGACCCGCAATCGCTGCTCGAAGCAATACGGCCCATCGCTCGATCGATTCACTGCGTTGGCTGGGGCATTGATCAGGTCGTCGCTGACGCACAACTGATCGCCTTCGATCAAACATCTCTGCTCAAGGGTGAACGATACGCCCCCGCATCAAGCGGTGGCCTCACGCTCCGGTCGCCGCGTAAAGGATCGCTCGTGGCACTGCACGCTCGCTACGATCGATTCCGCAATCGCCTTACCGGCAACGATTGGACACCCGTACCACCCATGACCGCATTCGATCAAGTTCGCTATCGCCCAGACGGCGAACCCCTCCCCCGTCCCCACGCTCTCTTCAAACTTGTCGATCCAGACGAGGGCGACTCTGCACGCTATCCTCATGCCAAGCTGATGCACATTGCTGCGATGGTACGTCACTTGGCCATTCAAGCGTGCCAACGAGCGGGGTACGATGATCCTGATTTCATCAATCGTTTTGTGCGCGGGAAAAACGATGGCAACCGTGACGATCACAAGCAGATATCTTACATGCCCCTGCCTTCGATTGGTCATACCCATGCGGACGCCTTGATTCGCAATGTCATGCTCATCGCTCCCCTGGGCATGGAAAAGGATTTGGCCAAGGTTGCACGGGTGATTGAAGGTGGATTGCTCACGCCTGAAACCGTGCATGATGCGGGTGGGTGTGATGCCCAGGCGGTGGTCGTGCCGGATTACCGAGCTCAACTGCAATCCTTTCATCCACCCAAAGGCAAGTTCATCGCTGAGGGCTATCTGGGGACCCATCGAGTCTGGCACACGGTGACACCGATCATCCTTGATGAACATGCCAAAAAAGTCGAACGAAAAAACGAAGAAACCGGCGAACCTGAAAAAGATTGGAACCATGATGCATTGATCTGCCTGGCTCTGAAACGGGCCGGTGTCGAAACCCCTTGTCGATTCACCTGGCAGGCGCAGCCTTTTCTCAAAAATTGTCTGAGCGCTCATCGTTACAACCGGGACAAAAAGCCTACCGGCTACTATCGCCCCAAACGCTTTGAAGGCAAAACGGCTGTGCATGTTCGCATCGAGTTCGATCACCCCGTCCCCGGCCCCATCACCCTGGGTGCCGGTCGGCACTGCGGCTTTGGTCTGATGGTTGGCGAGCACAACGGGCAGCAAAACAAGCAGCACCACGGACAACATCACGGGGAGCACAACGCATGACCGCTTTTTCCGGGGACAACACAGCGAGCGGGCCTCCGCCCATTCCTGCATCCAACCGCGACGATCATGTCGTTGGTAGTGTTGACTTCCCTGATCTATTGCCCGTGCGGATGCTCAATGAGTATGCCTACTGCCCGCGTCTCTTTCATCTCATGCATGTCGAAGGCCGGTGGGCGGACAATTTCTATACCATCGAAGGTCGGCATGTACATCGGCGGGTGGATGATCTGGATCATGTGTTGCCCCAGACGGGTGCAAACGCAGTTGACCTGGAACGATCTTCAGACGATGACCGGGCGATAGGCGGCAGCGGTGTCGGCAGAGATGATGCCAAGGCAGAGAGTGATGACAGGGCGAAGGAGGGTGCAAAGGCGCTGGGCGATGATCCGCCGGTGGTGGTGCGTAGTGTGCCGTTGAGTTCAGTGGTGCTGGGCCTGACCGCCAAGCTGGATTTGGTGAGCATTGACGACGCGCCCCCTGATGGTCAACCGCCCCAAGCTGTGCCGGTGGAAACCAAACGTGGGAAAGTCCCCAACACCCCGGAACGATGCTACGAACCCGAGCGTGTTCAGCTCATGGCTCAGGGTCTGTTGCTGCGCGAACAGGGTTATGCTTCTGATCATGGTTGGCTTTATTTTGCCGGGTCACGAAGCCGGGTGATGGTTGCTTTCACCGCGGAACTGGAAAGTCGCACGCTGGCGCTGCTCAAAGAAGCACAGGCTGCGGCATTCAACCGTCAATTACCTGAGCCGTTGGAAGACAGTCCCAAGTGTCACGGTTGCTCTCTCGCGGGGATTTGTTTGCCGGATGAAACACTGGCGTTGCGCCAGGTGCCGGTGGACCCGCAGGCCCCGATGGTTCGTCGGTTGTATCCGATGCGCGATGATGCTTTGCCGCTTTACGTTCAGGAACAGGGAGCTTATGTCGGCAAAAAAGGTTCGACCCTGATCGTTCGCAAAGAAGGTCAGCAGCTTGCCAGTGCCCGACTCAAGGATGTCTCTCAGCTTGTGCTTCTGGGCAATGTTCAGGTGAGTACGCAAACCATTCATCAGCTTTGTGAAGCAGGTGTGCCGGTGATCTATTGCTCCACCGGCCACTGGTTTTATGGGGTGAGCAGCGGCATGGGGCTTCGCAATGCCTTTGATCGGGCAGCACAGTTTGAAACAGCACGCGACCCATCACGTTGCCTTGCCTTTGCACAAAAGCTGGTGATGGACAAAGGCCTGAACCAGCGCACGCTGCTTCGCCGCAACGGTCAGGCCCCAGACATCGTGCTCGATGACATGGCAAAGCTCATCGAATCCGCAGGCCATGCCCATTCGATCGCGTCGCTGCTGGGGATTGAAGGCTCCATCGCCCGCTTGTATTTTCAGCATTTTTCCACGTTGCTGCATCCTCGTGATGTATCAGCCGACTGGGACTTTACCAATCGCAATCGTCGGCCGCCACGTGATCCGATCAACGCTCTGCTCTCGTTCACTTATGCGCTCTTGGTCAAAGAATGCACTGTGGCGCTTCTGAGTGAAGGGTTGGAACCGCATTGGGGTTTGTATCATCAGCCGCGCCATGGCAGACCGGCACTGGCGCTGGATTTGATGGAACCGCTGCGACCGCTCATCGCTGATTCGGCTGTGATCACCGCACTCAACACGGGCATGATCCGTGCACGTGATTTCACCCGTGCCAGCTCCGCTTGCCTTCTGGAAACCGCCGGTCGCAAAGCCATGATCCAGGCGTTCGAATCCCGGCTCGATCAATTGGTGACACACCCGGCATTTGATTACCGCTGCTCATGGCGCAGTGCACTGCGTTTGCATGCCCGCCTCCTGGCCCGCTGGTTCCGCGGCGATGTGCCCGGTTATAGTTCCATTACAACACGTTAAAGGGGAAATGATATGTATATACTCGCGGACCTTTCAGGGATTCAGGACTTTCTATTCCAAGTTCAGGTTGAGGGTGGCGGTCAGGCTGCGTCATTGCGTTCACGATCATTTCGTATCCAACTGATTGCTGAGGTTTTGTCACAGCAATTGTTACGGGAACTCCAACCTTCCAAACTGGAACTGCTTTTCTGTTCCGCGGGCAAGGTGCTGCTTCGATGTTCCCCTTCAGAACCGCAGGTTCATACCCAGCTCGGTGTCTTGCAAACACAAATGAATCATTGGCTGCTTGAAAAAACCCACGGCTTGCTTCGATTGTCCCTGGCGGTATCGGATGCCACCGGATCAGAACAGCAGCAGTATCAACAAGCCATGGACCGGCTGGCCGCCCGTAAATTGCAAGCCTGGCAACCCGTGAAGCAGCAGCCTTGGTCCCCCGACATGCTTGTGACGGCCACACCGATGGACTGGCAACAGCAGGCAAAGGCTGACGAACCCCTGGGACACCGGTTACGCAATCAGGCACAGTGGTGGGCAGCCTATGACCCGGTCGCCGCCCCTGAGTATACGCAAGACATCCTCAACCTCAAGGTTGCTTTTTACGACCATGACCCCGCGATAACTCCCGCTCCTGTTTTCAAGGATCGACTCAATACCCTGCTTCGCCACATCCCGCGCGATGAAGGCGATCGCGCAGTTGAATTTGTGGACCTGGCGGCAGAAGCACAAGGTGCCCCCATGCTGGCGGTGCTCAAGGCCGATGCCGATTCGCTGGGCCTGACCATGAAACAGCTTCTGGAAACCCAGGGTATCACCGGAATGAAAACCCTCAGCGCCCGGTTGGAAACATTCTTCGGTTCCGAACTGGACCAACTGATGCGCTCCGATACCACCAAAAGCTGGTCCCGGCTGTACACCATTTTCTCCGGCGGGGATGACCTGCTCCTGATCGGCCCCTGGAACATCGTGCTCGATTTCGCCGACGAATTGCATCGACAGTTTCACAACCAATTCGGCAAACACGATCCCAAAACGGGCTGCCCCCCTTTGACTTTCAGTGCCGGCATCGTTCTTTTCAAGCCCAAGTTCCCCATACGCCTGGCAGCCCAACAGGCGGAGGATTTACTCCATCAGGCGAAAAATGAAAAGTCGCCCAACGCATCCGCCGCCAAAGACCAGTGTGCCTGCTTGGGTGGTTTATGGAAATGGTCCGATCACTCCCGCATCCTCCAACAAGCAAAACAGCTTACGCAGTGGGTCGATGACGGTGTCCTCCAGCGTGGCTGGCTGCAAACCCTGTTGCAACTGACCCTGCTGCGACGTGGCGAAATCCCGGATACGCCCCGGCATGAGCAACTCATGGCCACCGCGCGACTGGCTTATCACATCAGTCGCAACTGGCCCCGGATCAACTCGACGCCCAGCGATGACAAAGATCGTGCCGCGAGCGCCGCCCGGCTATGGATCGACAAGATCAACCGTGAGTTCGACCGTTACCAAACCACCGACGATGTCACCACCCTGCATTTACCCGTGATTCTGCGTTACGCCATGTTGGCGACACGAACCGCAAACGATAAGGAGTAAACCAATCATGAGCAGTTTTGGCAAACATGGACAAACTGGCGGCGGCGGGGTCAAACGCCCCGGCGGTGGTTCTCCGCCCGGTCCGCCTCGCAGCGGCTATGGCGGCGGATCAACTTCCCCCTCACGAGACCAACCCGATGATACTGTTGCCAAACATTGGCCTGATTATCTTGAAGGTGGCTATTTCGATGAATCGGGCAACCTCAAAATCCAGTATGTTAGTCGCTGCCTGCCCGGCGATGAGCATCTTCCCGACCATCAGCAGCGGGGCTGCGAGGAACTGATTTATTCCATAGCCAACGCCTCGATCCCGCTTACCACCGGCCAAATGCGCCGCTTCTTCAGCCACTGTCGCGCCCTTGAAACCAAAATAAAAACCGGCAGCGCCACCTGGTACAGCCTGCATGCTGAGTTTCAGAAACTCGACAGCGCCGCTGCCGATGGTTTTGGCAAAAAACCCAAGCCCAAAATCCCCGGACTTTTCTACGACTTTATCCGCCGCAATGTCGCAGCCGTACATTCTGAAAAAGATTTTCTCCAAGGTTTTCTCCCTCACTTCGAAGCCATTGTGGGCTTCGGATCACTCTACCTAAAAGACAGGAACTAAAACATGAAACGAACGGAAACCCACACCATCACCGCCATCATCACCCTCAAAAGCGGCACGCGCATCGGCGGCTCCGACGATGTTCTTCAAATCGGTGGTACCGATCAGACCTGCATCAAAGACCCTGCCACCGGCAAACCCTACATCCCCGGATCATCCCTCAAAGGGAAAATGCGCGCATCACTGGAAAAAAGCCATGGTGCAAACAACGGCGAAAAACCATCGCGCGAAGGTCCTATCGCCCGTGTTTTTGGACCACATTTCAATCAGCAACATCAGGAAGGCCCCACCCGCATTCGCGTCCATGATGCTCTGCTGATCGGTGACTTCGCGCTCGAACTGAAAACCGAATCCGTCAACAACCGACTCACCGGCACGGCTATGCACCCGCGCACCCTTGAACGGGTTACCCCAGGCTCTCAATTTCAATTGCAGATTGACTTCGATGTGTATGACCTCGACAAAGACTTCGATTACACCGACCTTTTTGAAAAGAAAACTCACACCGGCAAAAATGCCATCCTCAACATCATCAATGATGGCATCGAACTGCTTTGTCAATCCGGCATCGGCTCGGCTACCAGCCGGGGTTCTGGTCAGATTGATATCACGGATGTTCAATTGAAAACACCCCCACGCCGACCGCGTTTGCAGCTCCCTGAGGACGGAGAACCCAAATGACCCTCCACCGCCTCCAACTTCGTCCCCGTTCCCCATGGCGCACACCATGGCAGGCTGACACGCTCACCGGCATGCTCCTTGTCACCTGCGCCCGCACACACGGCCCCGAGGGGCTACGCCATCGTCTGATCGATCCCATGCTCGCAGGCTCGCCTCCCTTTGTTCTCTCGGATGCCTGCCCCGGTGATCTCTTGCCCATGCCGCTTTGGCTTCGGCTCCACCCTCCCTCCGATCCCGCCCAGCCGTCTGCGGTGGATCGAAAATCCCTCAAAAACAAACGCTGGCTCACGCCCTCCGCTTTTGAGCAGGCTCAACAAGGAAAACCTCCACCGCTCGATTCCCTGGTTGCTGATGATGATCTTTTCCTTCACCACGCCAGCCAGCACAACACCCTGAGCCGACTCACCGACACCACCGGCCTGTCCGACTCCGGCTTGGCGCCCTTTGCCCGCGCCCAAACGATGCTCCAGGCCCGTCAAGTCAACGATCCTTCCAAGCCCGGTTCATCATTGCCCCAGCAACCCTGCCTCAGCGTCTATTTCCGCATCCTCGATCCCGACACACAGGCCGCCGCTGATCTGCTGCTTGACCTTTTTCATGAGCTTTCCCTCACCGGCTTCGGAGCCGACACCTCCACCGGTCGCGGTCAGTTCGACATCCTCGGCGACCCTCAGCCCATGCCTCAGCTCGACAACCCAACAACCAATGCTTCCGCACCATCCAACGCCCTCGTCTCGCTCTCCACCTTCCAACCCGGCCCGCTCGACCCCACCGATGGCTTATGGGAGTCCTTCCCCAAGTTCGCCAAGCTCGCCCCCGAACTGGCTAACGTCGCTGGCGACCATCGCAAAAACACCCTCATCCTCTTCAAGCCCGGGGCCTGTTTTCGAGCCGATCCCGCGCAGCACCGTTTCCTAGGCCGGGCGATTCCAATGAACCAATTGCTCCCCGCACATGCTGCACAGGCCCTCTCCCAACAATCCATCAACCTGATTCATCCAGCGTTTGCGTTGACCGTGCCTATTTACATGGAGAATACCGCTTGAACCTCATCATCTCTACCTGTGGAACCAGCACCCTTACCAACCTCGCGGACGAAAACACCCGCAAGCTTGTCACTATCCATGCCAATGCCAAACAGCTATCAGATATCAAATCTGAGGATGATCTTGATAAACTAAAAGTTCTCATCAACACAGCCGGAACCAAACTTGGTTCCGCAGATGTACGCGACACCAAACGTGCATCTGCAGAGCTGAATGGCATATTATCATTCCATGGCGACCGGCTACCTTTAGATTCCCGTGATATCTACATTCTTCTTCATACCGATACCTGGCTCGGCACCAGCGCCGCGGAATTACTCCAATCCAAACTTGAATCCTACCACATTAATCCGCAACTTCAACGTATCAAATCACTCAATACCATTTCACGCACCGCTTTTGACAACGGCTTGTGCAATCTCATCACATGGGCCTACCAAACTATCCCGGGCTATCGCTCCATAAAGTACCGTACAATTTTCAACCTCGCCGGTGGATTCAAATCCGTCCAGGGGTTCATGCAGACCCTTGGCATGTTTTACGCTGATGAAATCATCTACATCTTTGAAACCGGCTCGGAACTGCTCCGCATCCCGCGTCTGCCCATTGATCTGGATGCCGCCGCGCAAAAGATCATGACCACTAATGCTATTGCATTTCGCAGGCTTGATATCTTGGGTCCGCAAATCAATAAAACAATTCCCAAAGACATACCCGAAACACTGCTTTATACCTTAGAGGATGCAACCGAACTATCCCCTTGGGGAAAACTACTTTGGAGTGCTTTCAAAGATTCACTCTACAAAGAAAAACTTCTTGACTCGCCGACTCAACAGATACGTTTCAACAATTTATTCCGTAAAGACACTGAAGGTCTTTCGCCCGATCGATTGTTCATACTCAATCAACGCATCGACGATATGACTCGTTTTATGGATTCAACCGATCACCCCAATCCTCCTCGTCTGGATATCAAGCCACTCAGGAACAATCCCAAACCACCCAGCACCCATGAAGCCGATGCCTGGGCGGATGCGGATTGTCGCCGAATTTACTTTCACTACGAAAGTAACATCGCCGTGCTTGATCAACTCGGTAAACCCCTGCACTGACTCCCATGCCCCGACGAAACTACCTCATCACCTACGACATCGCCTCCGGCCCAAAGGGCGACAAACGTCGTACCAAACTCTTCGATTTCCTCGAAGGTCAGGGCGATCATGCTCAATTCTCCGTCTTCTTTTGCGAACTCAACCCCGCCGAGCTGGCCATCGCCCGTTCCACCATCAGCAGCATCATTCATCACCGCGAGGATCAGGTCATCATCCTTGACCTTGGCCGGGTGGAAAAAGATTTAGACCAGTGTCTGGAAGTTTTGGGCACACCCTACAAACCTCTGACCCGCACGCTCATCGTGTAATGCTCTTCGATCAAAACCGTGATGGTATGTTTAGCGTTTCACACCCATATTCAACGCTAACGTTTCGCACTTGCGTTGAGCGCCGACATTTCGTGCTCATGTTTAGCGCCAGGCCTTGGGCCGGGCGCCTTGGCACTGGCCATCACTGATTTACTCCATAACTTTTCGCATCGAACTCTCCACGCCTGATCTTCGTCGTCTGCGACGAAGATCAGGATTCCGTTTCCCCATCTGTGTCCGCGACTTGTGGCACCGCCGCCCTCGGCGGTGCGAACATTCTTCAGGTCGTCCAGCAGTGACGCCGAGGGCTTTAGCCCCGGATCAAACCAAGCCCTCGGCGGTGTGAAGTGAGGTGATGCAGAATTTCAACGACTATCTGTATCTGCGACGAAGCTATTTTCATCGTGCATCGTTCGTTTCCGGTACATAGCCCTCCACGCCTGATCTTCGTCGTCTGCGACGAAGATCAGGATTCCGTTTCCCCATC
>CAYRTH010000028.1:0-718 GCA_964427135.1 uncultured Phycisphaeraceae bacterium | reverse complement strand
CATCGTTCGTTTCCGGTACATAGCCCTCCACGCCTGATCTTCGTCGTCTGCGACGTAGCGCATATGAAGAGGCGTTGCCATCGGGGCAGATTCTCGCCTCCACGCCTGATCTTCGTCGTCTGCGACGAAGATCAGGATCGTCTATCCCCAATCACGTGTTTCAATCGCGCGAGCTTCACGTCGGCAGAGATCAAAGGTATAATGGATCGGAAGCCTCCAAACCTCTGCATCTGGTCATGGGTTGGGGTAAAACCAAGGTTTACTCACTTCGAGCGGCTGCGTGGTGAGCAAAACCCCAGACCCGCTCGTACTCTTTGAAAAGTAAAGACTTGCATTGACCAATCACTCCCTGATCCCCCCCCGGAGACCCCCTTGACCAGCCACCGCTCGCAAATCAGCCTTGATCTGCTTACAATCAAACGAGTTGCGAGTGATGCTATTTCCGCGTCATCAACGACGCGGCCCCATTGAAGCGTTCCGAACAGCTACGCAAGCACGCAGTATCTTTCAATTTCCGCGTCATCAACGACGCGGCCCCATTGAAGCAAATAGACCTGGTGGTCCAGACGACCTGATGCATAGATTTCCGCGTCATCAACGACGCGGCCCCATTGAAGCCAAAACATCGCCTCGGCGTAAGCCTGATACCGCTCGCATTTCCGCGTCATCAACGACGCGGCCCCATTGAAGCTGATCCACGTCGTTCTGTCGTTGACTG
>CAYRTH010000027.1:0-27397 GCA_964427135.1 uncultured Phycisphaeraceae bacterium | reverse complement strand
GGGAGAGGGGGTCAGAAAATTACGCGAATTGCTCTAGCCCCCAGCCACTTTGTACCCTGTGTTGAATTCTTACATTTGCGCAAAACATCAACCCCCGCCACCAACAGCACCCCCTACGATATCGGCCATGCCCACCCCGACTTCATATCACACCGCAGCACGTTGCCGGGCGTTGATACATCACGCTTCGTGGTGGTTACTGTCACTGTTATTGTTGAACGCACTGATCGCCTGCGCGCGGCCCTCGACGCAGGATGTGGTCACCACGCCCGACCAAAAGCAGCACCCCTGGCAACCTCGTTTCGAAGGCATCCACCTGGCACAAATCGTCGTCACTGAACCGCGACCTTTGCGAGTCTATGCCGTGCGCATCGATCTGCACGCTGCGGGTATTGGATTTTTCGTCAGCCCAGCCCAGGACGCAACCAAGGGCATCATGCGTTCGATGCATACCAGCACGTTTTTGGAAAAGTACGGCTGTCAGATCGCCGTCAACGGTTCACCGTTTGGCCCGGTGGTGAAGGAGGAAAATCAACCGCAGCAGGTGATGGGGTTGAACCTGTCACAGGGCATCGTGAGCAGTCAACCGAACACCCAATATGGGTTGTTGTTATTCACGGCTGACAATCGCGTCAGCATCACCCGTCCGCCGGTGAACCTTTCCAATTACCACAACGGGCTGGGCGGGTTTCATTTGTTGTTGGACGATGGCAAGCCTGTGCCCCAAAAAAACAATGACATTCACCCGCGCACGGCTGCGGGCTTGTCGCGCGATCAGCGTCATTTTTATTTACTGGTGATCGATGGCCGACAACCCAACTACAGCGAAGGTGTCACGTTGGCTGAAACTGCGCAGTGGTTGCAATTGCTGGGTTGCTGGTGGGCCATCAACCTCGACGGCGGCGGATCGACTACGCTGGCATTGGCCGACGAAACCGGCAAGGCACAAGTCATCAACGTACCCATCGATCGCGGCCTGCCCGGCACCCAGCGCCCCAACGCCAATCACCTGGGCATTTTCGCCCGCCCGCTGCAATGAATTTTGTTGAAAGCAGTATCGCTGCGGGTGACCAATTGCTATTCCACGCCTGATCTTCGTCGTCCGCAACGAAGATCATGATGATTGATCGAGCAACATGTCATACAAACCATCCTGAACTTCACGTCGGCGTGAAGTTCAGGCGTGAAAGATTCCACATGAATCAATCACCCAGTCAATGATGAGCGGAGAATTGACTTATCAATGAACCACGCAGAATACCCGAGTCCTCAACCTCCCCCGGGGGTCGGTTTCGTCCTCGGCTTGGTTCTGTAAATCCGAAATTCGAAATCCGAAATTCGAAATTTTCTTTGCACTTGGCCACTTCTTCCACTCAAATACCGATGATATTGAACCCGCAATCGACGTGAATATTTTCACCGGTGATCGCACTGGCCAAATCCGACAACAAAAACGCAGCCACCTGGCCGACTTCTTCGCCCTCGATGTTGCGTTTCAAGGGGGCTTTGCGGGCGTGGTGTTCGAACATGAACCCGATGCCGCCCACGGCTGAGGCCGCAAGGGTACGCAGTGGGCCGCCTGAAATCGTATTCAAACGAATTTTCTTTTCGCCCAGTTCCGCCGCCAGATAGCGCGAGGTGTGTTCGAGGGCCGCCTTGGCGATGCCCATGATGTTGTAACCGGGCACGACCTTTTCCCCGCCGTAGTAGCTCATGGCAATCAGCGACCCACCATCGGGCATGATTTTCACCGCCCGCTGCGTCATCGCCAATAATGAATAGGCGCTGATATCCAGCGCCTGGTTCCAGGCTGCACGACTGGTGGTGTGAAACTTGCCCAGGTCCAAAAATTCACGTTGCGCGAAAGCCACCGAATGCACAACAAAGTCGATTTTGCCGTAGTCCGCCTGCACCTTGGTAAACAGCGCATCGAGGTCTTCATCTTTGCTCACATCGCAGGGGGCAAGCCAGGGGTCGTTGACATTGAGTTCTTCCAGCGCCAGACGCACACGTCTTTCCATTTTTTCGCCGGGCAGATTGGTAAACAGGCACTGGCCCCCCTGTGCGAGGATGGCCTTGGTGATGTACCAGGCATACGAACGATCGTTGGCGATACCAAAAACCAGACCGCGTTTGCCTTCGAGAATACCCATGTCAATCCTTTCGTGATCGTTGCCCCGTGCGGTCAGGTCCTGTTGAACCAATGACAACCGGGATAAACCGGGGGCAAGGGGGAAGATTTTAGAGAGCAAGGGGTAAAGGTTCAATGGCCATGGGTAAAAGTGGCCGATTTACCAAGCGATTTTAGTTGGTTAGCGCCGCGATTTATCGCGTCTGTGGTTGTTTCTTCAATGATCATCCTGAACTTCACGCCTGAGGAAAGCGTGTGTGAACCACACGCTTGTGAAGTTCAGGCGTGAAAGACTATCACCGATTCACTACTTCGAGAAGTCGCGACAAGTCGCGGCGCTAACTTCCGAATACCGTTCCGTCACTCGACCACTCGGCCACTTGGCCACTTCTTCATTCACCCCAACTCCGCCAGCAACTGTTCCGCCAGGGCCACCTGCTGGGCATCGTTCAAACGTGGTTTGGCCTTGTGCAATAATTCTTTGGCGCGGTCCGGTTTGGGCAAATACCTTGTGTGAATCAATCCCAAAATCAATTCGATCTGCTCGATCTGTGACGAGCGACTGTAAACCTTCAAAAACAATTCGTAAGCCCTGGCCGCCTCCGCATACGCCCCATCGCTGGTCAACTGATTGGCCAAATCCAACTGGTCCTGCTGTCCCATCACCTGCTCTTGATCAAGCTGCCAGAGTTCACGATACCGTTGCACGGCTCCGGGCAGGTCATGGGCTGTGATCGCAGCGGTCACCCTGCTGCGTTGGTCCATGATTTTTTGCTGCTCTTGTGACGCCGGCTCCTGTGCCTTGATCGCCCCGCCCGGCTGCGCTGCCTTGCCCCCCGCCCAGGGCGAGTAACCCTGTTTGGTCAGCGATGCCAAGGCCTGTCTGCGTCGCCTGCGTTCCCACACGGCAAGCAAGTCATACGGCTCCCTCGACAAAATGCGCGTCCAAAGCAACAGCATCGCTATCGCCAATCCGTAAGCATACCCCGCCAGGTGAGCCAAGTAAGCCACGCCGCTTGCCCCAGCCAAATGCATGAATACGTTCTGCGCGATCTGAAACAAAATCAGATAAAAACTCGACACCGCAAAGGCGCCGATGAAAATGAACCAGTACACAATCGTCACCTCCGTCAGCGGAAACAGCGCCAGGTACGCCCCCGTCACCGCACACACCGCACCACTGGCGCCCAGCACGGGGTTGCTTTCCAACAGCGCATGACCCAACCCCGCCAACACCCCGCCCGCCAGGTAAAAGCAAAGGTAACCGAGTTTGCCCAGCCGATCTTCAACACTGTTGCCAAACACGTACAAAAAAACCATGTTGCCGATCAGGTGCATCCAGTCAGCGTGCAAAAATTGATAGGTCAGATATTGAAACGGAAACCCGTGCCAGGTGGCCGGCGTCTGCGGATCGAGTATGAAAAGCTCACGCCAGGGTTGTGCAGCAGGTTGCAGCGCCCACAGGTGAATGAGTACGTTCACCGCCACCAAGGTGTAGTTGACCCAGGGCGTGTGACGCAAAGCACGATCCGTTCGTATCGGGAAGAACATGCGGCGATTGTATCGGCGAATGATTGAATCGACATGCCAGCCGCACCAACCGACATTTGTCACACCGCATTACACCGGGTCAGCAATGGTCAGTCGCTGTACCGAAAAACTCACTGCCTGATCCAACAAAATGCGTGTTGAAATGCCCACATCCACAAACCGTAACCCCAGTTCATGACGAAACCAGCCCTGTTTTTTGAGCCAAATCACCTCCGCCATGACCACCGACTGCGTCCCGGCAGCGCGAATGCCCAGCTTCATGCGGTCGCCCACTTTCACCGGCGGCTTGCCCTTGGTTTTCACCCGCATCCCGCTGGCGGAAATGTCCGCCACCTCGCCCAGGTCGCATTCCATCATTTCACAGCGCAGCCGACCACAGACCCGACCTTCCCCCTCCGGCCGGGGTTGAAGCATCTTGAAGTTGCGGGCAAATCGCATGTTAGAATCATCGTCAAAAATGGGAAGGCACTTGATAGCTTGATGATCGGAGCCACCTCATGAATCAACCGGCTTTCGAATGGGACGAGCAAAAAAATGCCGAAAATCAATACAAACATGGGGTTGACTTTGACACTGCCCAACAAGCGTTTCTGGACCCACACCGCATCATCGCGCGCGATTTGGTACACAGCGATGATGAGGAACGTTTTTATTGCATGGGCAAAGTCAATGACGGAATATTGACCGTACGATATACAATGCGTGGTAAACAGATACGCATTATCGGCGCCGGGTATTGGCGTAAAGGACGCAAGGCTTATGAGCAAGCGAATCAAATACACGAATGAACCGATGGCGTTTGCCATCATCAAGGATACTTTGCCTTCACCCACCCAGCTGCGCAAACGATTGCGCAAGGTCAAGGTGACCATCGAGGTACAGTCGCCTACCGTGGCTGCCTTTCGTCGCAATGCAGGCACCAATACCGATGCTTATCGACGCATGATGGGGGAATTGCTCGACTGGTATGCCGCCCGCGAACTGTCCAAATGATTGTGTTTATTTTGCTTGGACTCAGGCACTTTGCATCGGTTTTCGGTTTGTACATTATCCATGATCCATCATCCTTTATCCATCATTCACCCCTTGCGTTCCCGCAGCGCCAAAATCTGACCAAAGTACATCGTGTGATAGTCGCCATTGGTGTACGAACCGCGGATGATCGTCGGGTCCAGCCGATCCGCCTGCACCTCGGCTTTGAGCAGCACACGACACTCATACGCATAATGGGCCTGTGCAATCACCGGCGTACTCACCTGCACCCCTGGCTCGGTCGTCAATTCCAATTGCTGCAATTTATTGACATCGCGCCCCGACACCGCGCCGCAGTAAGCCACCTCATCACCCGACCCCTCAGCCATGAAGTTGACCGTGAACTCGCCATGTTCCTCCAGCAACTTGTGCGAGTAACGTGAAGGGCGAACCAACACCTGAAAAACAGGCAAACCCCAAATGCGACCGACACTGCCCCAGCCGATGGTCATCGGGTTGATGCGCTCACCCTTGCCGGTCATGAGCAACGCACCGGGTTCGCTGAGGGTTTCCAAGGTTTCGCCCAGGCGTGCATCCCAAGGCAAGTCGATCCATGTGCTCATACTCACCACTCCAGTCAACCCACCCCGCCCCTTACGTCGGCACAATCACGGGTAAGCCTTCACTATCGTCGCTCCCGGATAATAAAAATCCAAAATCGCGGTGTGAAAATAACCCGATTGCGCCAAGCCCTGTGCCCCCCACTGACACAACCCCACGCCATGGCCCAGCCCCTGACCACTGAACGTGATCAGGTTGTCCGTGAATTGCACTTGCAGGTGACTGCTTTTAACCAGTTGCTGCGCAGCCGAGGCCTTCATGCCCCCTGCATGATGATTGCAGGCAAAACGAAACTGCTCCGGCCCCAGCGCATAACTTCGTCCCTGTTGATCGACGACCACAAACCCACCCGGTCGCTCGGCTGCGTTCACCCTGCTGATTTGAATATCAGCAATGCCCTGCAAATTTGCAATCGGGTGACGATTGACACGCCCCCAGCCAGCCAACCTTTGCGCCAATACCGAACGTTCCACGCTCACCGGTCCCCAACGATAATTCCCGCTCCCGGCACACCAGGCCCCGCGTAATCGCCCCTGCAATGGGGGAATGTTCACCGCTGCCCCCGCCTGCGGAAACGCTGCCACCGCATCTTGTCCCGCACCGCCACAGCAACTGGAGTAGTAAGCCGGGAACACCTGATTGTTCCAGGTGAGTACCGCACCACGGGTGTCGCGTGCTGCTGCCAATGCCCTGGGGTTGGTCACCTTGCCACCATACGCCTGACTGGCGACGGTGGCTTCCAAATCAAAGGGTCGTGAAGCACTTCGCCCCAACTCGGCGATGGCGTATGTTCGCGCCGCGATGGCCTGCGCTCGAAAGGTTTCCGGGTGCCACTTGGGGAACAATTCCTTGTCCAGCACCCCGGGCAAATATTCCTCCATCGGCAAGGCATTGATCACATCAAAACTGTCTCGCCCCGAAGTTGCGGGTTGCAACGTCATGCCATGCGGGTACGCAGCCCCGTTGACCTGCAACCAATCGTTGGCCATGTCGCCGGGGGTTGTCGTTTGCGCCTGAATGTGAAGGGACCGGGCGGCAAGGCGTAAGGGCGATGAGCCTGTGATCCCCAATGTGTAACGACCGGGGGAACCGGTGATGATCAGCGGTGTCGGGTGGGTTTGCCCTGAGTCACGGTCATGGTCAGCTGATCGCACCAGCACACGACCGGTCGGGCTGCTGATTTGCAAACTGGTGGCGCTGGTGATGATGCGCACCCGCACGATGGGTTCACTGCGTACAGCACTCACCGGCACAGCCACCGGGGTCATGATCGTGACGGGCGGATCGGTCCCCTTGGGCGGTGTCTGACAGCCATTCAAAACAAACATCATGCCCAAACACAACATCACCGTAATAAAGCACGGTCGCAGCCAACGAGGGTTGAAAACAGTGGTGCGAATCATGGTCAAGGTCATTTTACCGATGGTTTTTCCGAACATTATCCATCATCCTTGATCCATAATCCATGAGTTACTTGCCTTCCACCACTTCAATCGCCTGCGCGACGGTGAATTTATTTTCGTAAATCGCCTTGCCAACGATGATGCCCTGCAGCGGTATCGCTCGCAGTGCCCGTAAATGATCCAAACTGCCCACTCCGCCCGATGCCACCACCGGCACATGCGTCGCCTCCGCCAGTCGCTGAGTCGCTTCCACATTCGGCCCGGCCAAGGTTCCGTCGGTCGCAATGTCCGTGTACACAATCGCGCCCAACGGCCAATCACTGACCCGTGTCGCCACTTCAATGGCCGACTGCCCTGAACTTTCTTCCCACCCCGCCACCGCCAATTGACCATTTTTCGCATCCAACCCCAGCACGATTTTGCGCGCGTAGGTCGGGTTGCCCATCAAACTTTCAAACCATGGCCAGTTGCGTAATGCAGCCGTACCGAGCACCACACGGGCGACGCCGATGTTCAAAAGGGCATCGATGTTGTTGCTGGTGCGCACGCCGCCGCCGACCTCGACTTTGAGCCTGGTGTTCTTGCAGATGGATGCGATCACGTCCAAGTGTTGCATCTGCCCGCTGCGGGCTCCGTCCAGGTCCACCAAGTGCAGCCATGAAGCCCCTGCCGCTTCAAACTCACGCGCCTGCGCCAGGGGATCGTGGCCGTAGGTCGTCTGCTGATCGTAATCGCCCTTGTAGAGACGAACCACCTTGCCGCCGCGCAGATCAATGGCTGGAAATAGATAAGTCATGGAAGATGGATGAGGGTCAGACACATGCATGTGCATGGTTTGGTTTTTTGCACCATGAAGCGATACCCGAGTCCTCAGCCTCCCCCGGGGGTCGGCTTCGTCCTCGGCTTGGTTTTAAATCCGAAATTCGAAATCCGAAATTCGAAATCATCTTTACTCCGCGTTTCCCTGCCACGGCTTGGCCAGTACATGATCGGGTTGTGTCGCATAACGTTTAGCCACTTCGACGTACCGCGGTGGTATTTTCAGCAGGTATTCTTTTTCGTTGTCACTGGTGGGCCTTACCACTTTGCCCGGCACACCCATCACCACCATGCCATCGGGCACGACCATGCCTTGCGGCACCAGTGCGCCTGCTGCGATGATGCAACCCTTACCAACCTTGCTATGCCCCAGCACCTTGGCGCCGATGCCGATCATCGAACCATCGCCGACCGCTTCGCCATGCACCACTGCGCTGTGGGCAATGGTGACGCCTGAACCGATGATGTTGGCAAAACCCAGATCGCAATGCACCACGGCATTGTCCTGCACGTTGCTGCCGTCGCCGATGCTGATGATTGCGACATCACCGCGTACGACGGCGCCGAACCATACACTGACATTTTGCCCCAGCCGAACTTCGCCCAGCACCCGCGCGGTGTCGGCGATGTAGGCCCCGTTTTTTTCGCGCATAAACATGATTGGATTCTAACGTGAAAATGAACCTGTGGCTCAAACAGATGCGCTGACGCCGAGGGCTTTAGCCCCGGATTGATCCGAACTGATCACGTCAGACCATCCGGCCCTAAAGGGCTCGGCGTCATTGACACACAAAGTACAACACATCACGAACCTACAACCCACAAGCCTTGCGCGCCCTGGCGGTGACATCGTTGATTTTTTCACCCGCAGCATTGGCGCCTGAACGCAATACCTCATGCACCAGTGCAGGATCAGCCTGAAACTTTTCACGGCGCTGTCGGGCCGGGCCGAAGTGATCCATCACCAATTCGAAGAGCGCCTGCTTGGCGGTCCCGTAACCCATGCCCCCGGCTCGATACTTACCCGCCAGTTCAATCGTGCGCGGGTCAGCTTCCCCCGCCAGTCCGCGAAAAATCTGATACACCGTGCAACCTTCCGGTTCCTTTACCGCTTCCATCGGCTGCGAATCGGTCTTGATCGACATGATCAATTTGCGCAGCGCCTTCTCCGGCAAAAACGGATCAATCGTGTTGCCATAACTTTTACTCATTTTCTGACCGTCCACCCCCGGCAGCACGCCCGCTTCCTTGCGCACCACGATGTCCGGCAACTTGAACACCGGGCCATAGGCATGATTGAATCGTTCCGCCAAATCACGGGTGATTTCAAGGTGCTGGCGTTGATCTTCGCCCACCGGGACCAAGTCGGCATCGACACCCAATATGTCGGCTGCCTGCAAAATCGGGTACGTGAACAACCCCACCGAGGCCGTCAGCCCCTTGGCAACCTTGTCCTTGAAACTGGTGGCCTTGTCCATCATCGATTTGGGACACACACACCCCAGCAACCACGCAAGCTCGGTCACCTGAGGCACATCCTGTTGCAAATAAATGTGGCACCGGGACGGGTCAAGTCCGAAAGCAAGGTAATCGACCACCACCTGATGAATGTTGGTCCGCAAGGTGTCAGCACTTTGCACACTGGTCAGCGCATGGTACGACGCCACGAAGATGAACATTTCGTGGGTATCCTGCATTTGAATGAACTGACGAATCGCCCCGGCGTAATTGCCCAAATGCAGTTGGCCCGAAGGTTGAATGCCTGACAACACACGTTTCATGATCGTCACCTCGTGGAGGCACAGGTTACCTGAAAAAGTGGTCAGGTGGCCCAGTGGTCAAGTGGTCAGGTGCGTTAAACCATTGGTTCACGAAAAAACCGCAAACAGACGGATGTCAATTCAACCCCCTCCCTGGGCTTGGTCGATAAGGTCTTATAAGTGAACGACGCTTGCCCGTCGGCAAGTGTCGCCAGAGGTATGACATGGCCAAGACCGGTGACAACCCATCAGCCGTGAACCCGGCACCAGCGCCCACGGCGGCAACGCCCGGTCAAGGCAGCAAGGTGATGACCGTGGCGGATGTGACCGCGCCGCCGGGGTTGGGTCAGCTTTGGCAGATGCCGGTGCTGCTGCTTGGGTTTGTGTTGCTGGGGGTCGGGTTGTATTTATCGCTGACCCGCTCGGCTGGGCCGGATATGAACGTGGTACTGGATGATTTTTCCGACACGATCAAGGCTGCGAATTACGAACGTGCGCATCAACAGATCAAGGAAATCGAACCGAGGCTGCGTTCGATCACCCAAGTGCAACAGGCACGTTTTTCCGTCCTCAATGCGGACCTGATTTTTTTGGAGCAGCGTGCCAAGGGATGGGACAAGCCGGTCAATCACGACCGCATCATGTCCCTATACGACCAGGCGGGGAAACTGGGTTACAAGTTGGAAGGCTATCGGCAGCAACGCTGGGCCCAAACGCTGGTGGCCATGGACCGTTACCCCGAAGCGCTGGAAATGCTCATGGCCGTCAAGGACGACACCGGTCGTCCCCGGCACGAAGTGATTCGCTGGATGATCGAACGCAGTCTGGCACGCGGCAGCGGCGATGTGAAATCATTGGAACCGATCCTTCAACGTTTCGAAGCCGACCTGGATATGGAAAAGGATCGTGCTGCACGAAGGGCGCAGCGCATCTGGGCGGCGACAGTACGCGGACGCTTGCAATTGCAAGCTGACCAAGGTCAAAAACTCATCGACGAACTTCAGGTGCAAATCATTCGTTTCATGGACGAAGGCAAGGATGATGACCTGACACCACTCTTGGTGCTGCTGGGGCAGGCCTATCAGAACATCAGCGAATACAGCAAGGCCATGACGCACTATCGGCTGGCGCAACAAACCCTGCGCCCTGGTGACGCGGATCAGGCGGAACTGTCAGCCCGGATTTTGGTGGGTTTGGGGCAGTTGACACTGGCCAACCCGGATCACGGGCCGGAGGTGGACGCACCAAGGGCGGCACTGGAATATTTCATGCAGGCGGAGACCGAGTTTCGTTCGACCGATGCGTATTTGGACGCCCTGTTCGGCCGCGCGGGCTGCGAAGCCCGGCTGGGGATGCACCATCAGGCCTTGGAACATTTTCGGGCGGCGATCGACAAAATGCTGGAATCACAAAACCCCGCCCCCCGGCAGGTGCAACAGGCCATCGAACTATTACGTCGTCAACATGTCATTCATTTTGATCGCGGCGAATATGCCCTGGCGCTTGATTACCTGAAATTACTCAACCCGGTATATGGCGAACCCTGGCCGGCTGAACCACTGTTGCAACTGGCCGATACCTACTTCGCCCTGGCACTGCAAACCGAAGGCGAATCACAGCAGGCAACCGAGGGCAAACCAGTCGATGCAGCATTGCCCCTGGCCCAAGTCGATGATTCACAACGCACCCCCATCGCCCCCGATGCGCCACGCACCAGCCCGATGCGATCACTGCGGGCTCAGCTGCGCATCGACGCAGCCCGTTTGTATGAACAGGCAGGCGACCTTTACGCCAGGCACGCGACGGTGGTAACCATCAAAGATGTTCGCGAGCACAGCGATAGTTTGTGGAAGTCAGCCCACTGCTACGAAAAGGCGCAATTATGGCGCAAGGCCATTGATGTATTGCTGCAATTCGCCAAGGCGATGCCCGGTGACCCGCGTCAGCTTCAGGCGATGCATCGGCTGGGCATGGCTCATCTGGCGGATCGTCAGTATCCCGTGGCCGCTGATTTTTTCCGGCGCATTTTGGATGAACACCCGCGCAGCCCCAAAGCCCATGAAAGCCATGTCCCTTTGGCGCGGGCGTTGATTGCCCTGAATCGTCCCGATGAGGCGATGATCGAATTGCAGCGGGTGGTGACCGATCACCCGGCCTTGAAACCCGACAGCAACGAATACCGCAATGCCCTGATCGAACTGGGTCGATTACATTACCGGTTGAAGCAATTTGAACCGGCCATCCAGCGCATGAGTGAAGCCAATGAGCGTTACGGCAAGGGCGAAGATGGGCCGACGATTCGCTTCATCATGGCGGATGCGTACCGTCAGTCAGTGCCGATGATCGAACAAACCCTGCGTCAGCAACTGCCGCTGTCACGTCGTCAGGCGCTGGCGGCTGAACGTGCCCGCCGACTGGAACAGGCGCAGAAATTTTTCAGTCAGGTGGTGGCCGATCTGGAATCGCGCAAGCCCGAAACGCTCAGCGAGATGCAGCGACTGTATCGGCGGAATGCCTACTTTTACCGGGCGGATTGTGCCTATGACCTGGGGCGGTTCGATCAGGCGATCACGCTCTACGATGCGGCGGTCAAACGCTTTGATGCCGACCCTTCGTCGCTGATGGCTCTGGTACAAATCGTCAATGCGTATTGCGAAATGGGCCGATTGGATGAGGCACGCGTGGCCAATGATCGGGCACGGGCACAGTTGAAACGAATCCCCGAAGAAGCGTTCAACGATCCGAGTCTGCCGATGAACCGTCGGCACTGGGAAGATTGGCTCAAATTCACCAGTCAGTTCAATTTATTTTCAGCGGCGCAGGCCGACGCGACACCTCGGCGGTGATGTTGTTGTGGCACCGCCGCCCCCGGCGGTGATCATTTCGGATTTCGGATTTCGGATTTCGGATTTCGGATTTCGGATTTTCAAAACGATAAAAAAACCGCGGGTTGCCACCCGCAGCTATGAAGACAATAAACGGTATGGCAATTAGCCCCCGGTCAATGACCGGGGGTTCAATGAAACGCGCGCGATCAGGCGGGGGTGACTTCAAGAAAACGTGACACAGATTTGAGGTCGGTCAGCACATCGATACTGGCGACGATGGTGCCGGTGCAGCCGGGGGCGAGTTTCACCGGGGCGATGGAGGGCACGTGCACGGTCCACATGCATCCGCCACGGGGGTGTTCGGTGGTGTGCGACTTTCGAGCCTTGCGCAAACGATCAGCCTGTACCTTCACGGCTGCATCCTTGCGGAACAGGCGCATGATGGTTTTTTCTGCCGCGCTACTCGTGGGCGACTTGATGAGTTTGATCTGAACCGTCGAACCGGGGGCGATGTTGGTGCTCATGAGAATAATCCTTGACTTACAACCTCCGCGCAGGCAGAGGGAAGCCAAGCATTTTGACCAAGAACCGGGAAAAGGTCAAATGACCTGGGGCGATCAACCGATGATTGATTTGAATCCTTGCGCAGAATTGTGGTGAGTGTGGGCATATTCTGCTTGTATCCGCCGACCTAAACCCGGACAATATTCCCGTGCGTATTGATATTCGTAACCTTCAGCGTCGCCACTTGTTTCGGGTGGAAGTGGACCCGCAAAACCCGCCCCGCATTGTCCGTCCCCCCGGAAGTAGTCCCCCCGCATTGGCCGCTGGTACGGCAAGTTCGCCCGTCAACCACGGCGAAGGTGAAATCTACCTCAACTGGGACCAGGCGATTGATGACCGGGGGTATCTGCGTCATTGTCCGGTGTGCAACTGCAAAGACCTTTACACCCGTAAAATGTTTCCGCAGATCACCGGGTTTGTCATCGTCACCCTGGGCGTGGCGTTGTCGCTGGTGCTGATCGGTTACAGGCAAAGCACCGCAGCGTTGGTGGTGCTGCTGGTGATGATCGCAGCCGACCTGGCGATTTTATTTTTGTCCAAACGTAAACTGGTGTGCTATCGTTGCCGAAGTGAGTTTCATGGGCTGCCGGTGAGCCGGGACCAGCGCCCGTGGGACTCGGCCATGGCGGAAAAATACCCGTTGGAATCAACTCGGCAGCGGTGAGGGATATTTTGAATTTCGATTCGAAAACAAGCCAAGAACGAGTCGTCCGCGACGAGGACTTGGGTATTCTGCCTGGTTCGGGCGAATCATCATGGCTGATCACACCGCCGAGGGCGGCGGTGCCACTGGCTTGGTTATTCAATAAACCATCCTGAACTTGCTCGCGGCCTTGCAAGTTCAGGCGTGAAAACCAAAACGCGATAATCCAACTATTCACCGAATCACCGACCCACCGATAAACCATGCAGACCAGTATCGCACCACCACCGGGCAAAGGTTTGATTGACATTCACAGCCACCTGTTACCGGGGATTGATGATGGTTGTGCCACGCTGGATGAATCGGTCGCCTGTGTTCGCCAGTTGATCGCCATGGGTTTTGTGGGAACCATCTGCACACCTCACTGCGGTGACGATTTTTTCCCCGAAAACACGCCCACCCATCTGCAAGCTCACTTTCACGAACTGCAACAACACCTGCAACGCCAAGGGTTGCCATATCAACTTTGGCTGGGGGCTGAACTGCGCTTGTCCAAAAACACCCCCGAATACCTCCGCGAACATGGCGTGTGCACCCTGGCGGGCGGCAAACACCTGCTCATGGACGTGTGGGACCCCACCTGGCCCAAGTGGGCACCCCCAATTTTGCAACAACTTTTCGACCAGGGCTATCAACCCATCATGGCCCACCCGGAGCGCATGGGTTGTCAGGGCGATATCGACAAAGCCCTGCTGACGCTACAGAACATGGGCGTGCTGTTGCAGGGTAACTACCGTTGCATGACCGGTGAAGAAGGCTACCAAGCCGACCGAAAAATCCGTCAATGGCTACGCGAAAAAAGGTACCACCTGCTCGCGTTGGATATGCACGGCCCGGACTCCCTTGATGGGCGATTCGATGGGCTGCGCCTGGTCGAAGCCGAGTTCACCCCGCAAACCGTCACCCAACTGACCGAGCAGGCCCCGCGCTCACACCTGTTCGCCACAACCTCGGTGATTCGGTAAAATAAACGATTACCCCGACGTTCAGCCAATCATCGTACCTGGAGCTGAACGCACGACCGGATACAGCGGGTCCGTGACCGGAACCCAGGTCCGTGGCCGTCAGCGGGGTTACTGGAGTTGATCACCATGAAAGTGCTGCTGACCGGCGCTGCCGGACGGCTGGGGTCTGCCGTTTGTCGCTATCTGCACGAAAAAGGCATTGACTTACGCGCCACCGATCATGTCCCCAATCGCAAGCTGCCGGTGCCGTTGCAATTAGCAGAATTGTTGCAACCCATCGAGTGTCATCGCCTGGTCGAAGGGGTCGATGCGGTGGTGCATCTGGCCAACCATACCTGGTCCAACCAAGGCACACATCAACGCTATTTTTACGAAAATGTGCAGATGAACACCCATCTGTTTCACGCAGCACAACAGGCGGGTGTGAGTCGTATTCTTTTTGCCAGTTCCATCAATGTGATCTTCGGCCCATTGTTTGACAGTCATGTCCATTCCCTGCCCCGGCGTCTGCCGCTGGACGGTTCCACGCCCCCCAACCCCGGCCACCCCTACGGTGTCGGCAAACATGTCACCGAACGTCTGCTTGAGTTCCTTTGTCAAACCAGCCCCATCACCGGCATTGCCCTGCGCTTACCCCGCCTGCTCACCGATGATGATGAAACACGAGTGGTCAACTGGGCTCGCCAGTCCATCGTCAATGATCGTGCTTCCTCCATATCCAGCTACTTTTACCTCACCCATCAGCAAAGCTCACAGGTGATTCACGCCGCCTTGACCGCGCCCTTGTCGGGGTATCACCGTTACTTTCCAGCCTTGTTGCCCCTGCCCATCGACGTCGGCCCCGATTCGAGACTCATCGTCGATGCCCAATGGTCCAAGGTTCCGTGGGTCCAGGGTGTCAGGCCTTGCGATGCCAACCTGGTGAATCACGAACCGCTGATGCGTGAACTGGGCTGGAACCCGCAACTTCAATCGGTCACTGCCTCGGTGTAATTTTTTATTCAAGCCTTTTTTTTACCGCAGAGAACGCGGGGAACGCAGAGAAGAGCGGAATTTTGGAGCTGGGAGCTAGGTGCTGGGAAAAGCAAACAACACACAATGTATTACCCAGCCCCCAGCCACTAGCCACTTTGTATCTCTGCGTTCTCTGCGGTGAATTCTGTCTTGACGATATATAGGGTTTTTGAATGGAGTTTGAATCATGAAAGTATTGGTTACGGGTGCCGCCGGTCGAATCGGTTCGGCCACCGCCAAATATCTCGCGGAACAAGGCCACGAGGTGCGCGCCACCGACATGCACACGCGCAGCGATCTAACGGTTCGTCCGATCATCGCCAACCTGCTGGACCCGATGGTCTGCTATCCATTGGCCGAGGGCATGGAAACCGTCGTCCATCTGGCCAATTACCCCAATGCATCGTCCGCCAAATTCGTCACGCTTTACACCGAAAATCTGACCATGAACATGAATGTGTTCATGGCCGCCCGTGACTGCGGCGTCAAAAAAATCGTGTTCGCCAGTTCCGTCCAGGCCATCAGCGGTGAACGTCCCTGGAACGACAACCCCGCGCCCAGTCGTCTGACGTACCTGCCTGCCGATGACAACATGCCGCAAATGCCCGGGAATATCTACGGCCTGAGCAAATGCGCCAGCGAAGACATGTTGCGCTATTTCAGCGAATACGCAGGCCTTTCAGCCGTCGCCCTGCGACTGCCTTATATCATGCCCGATGAATGGCGGGCTTATTTCCAGAAAAACCGCCCGGATCGCAAGAAACCCCGGCACTATCACATCAACATCGATGAATGCTTTTCGTATCTGCTGCTCAGCGATACCACCCGACTCATCGCATCCCTGTTGCAAACCGACCTGCCCGGTTATCGCACCTATTTCCCAATCGCTGATGATAATTCGCAAAACGCTCCACCAGCCGAACTGATCGCGGAATTCTTCCCCAATGTCCCCCTGCGTAAACCGCTTTCAGAAATCACCCACCTGGTGGACAACCATCAACTTCATGCCGACACCGGCTGGAAACCCATCGCATCCATGCACACCCCCGTCGTGTGAACATTTTAAAAGTGCTGTAGGTGGTCAAGTGTCCGAAACAAGCCAAGGACGAGGAACGAAGTGACGAGGACTTGGGTATTCTGTGTGATGAATTGATGAATGGGTGGATGGGTCAGATCGCAAACTGGTGCGGACTCATATTTGACGTAGCGAATCAATTTTTGTCCCCTCTCCCTCCGGGAGAGTCGAAGACCCGCCGTGGTGGGGGTTAGGGTGAGGGCGTCGCTTATGTTTGAATTGTGCTTGATTTACAATATAAAAATGCTTGCGCCCTCACCCGACTCGTTCGCCACTTACGTGGCGGAACTCGTCACCCTCTCCCGGAGGGAGAGGGGGTGCAAGATGCTACATTCGAATTGAATACGCTCTAAAACATCCTGACCTTCGTTGCGGCAACGAAGGTCAGGCGTGGTTTTATTGAATTGTTGCCAACCATCAAGTTATTTCACCGCGCCGTAGTTACGAATCGTCGGTGTCCAAAGCGGCGTGGGTACCGGTTCATAGGCAATCGTATGCTGGTCGGTGGCCGGGTCGTACTTGGTGATGCTGGACTTGAGCCAGTTGGCATCGTCACGGTCCGGGAAATCGTCACGGTAATGTGCCCCGCGTGATTCCTTGCGTTCCAGCCCCGCCAACACGACCGACTCAGCGTACAACAGCATGTCACCCAGCGCCCGTGTGAACGACAAATTCTGGTTGGTCCACATCGCGGTGTCCGCCAGTTTCACGTTCTTGAACTTGGCCTTCAAATCCTGCACCGTGTCCCAGGCTTGTTTCATGCCCGCTTGGTTTCGCACCACGGTGAGCTGATCGGTCATCGTGTCGCCGAGGATGCGGTGCATTTCGTAGGGGTTGCTGCCCGACGATGCCCCGGCGGTGTCGATGAACTTCTTCATCTTCGCCTGTTCCTGTGCCACCAGCGGGGCAAACACCGAATCAGGCAATTCGCCCGCCGCGACTTTCACCTTGTCCTTGACGTAGTTGGCCACCGACAAGCCGCAGAACAAACCGTCAAAAATGCACGATAGCAAGGCGTTGGCGCCCAATCGGTTGGCACCGTGATACTGATAGTTGACTTCACCAAAGGCATACAAGCCCGGTATGTTGGTGACCATGTTGCCCGGGTCGCCGAACACCATGCCCTTGTGGTCAGTGCGTTCGGTAAATGTTGTGTACAGGCCGCCCATGGTGTAGTGCACCGCAGGGAAAATTTTCATCGGCACATCGCACGGGTCATCGCCGACGAACTTTTCATAAATTTCAAAGATGCCAGCCAGTTTCTTTTTGTTGGCATCAGGCAAATGGGTGCAGTCAAGGTACACCATGCGTCCGCCGCCGATGCCGTAACCTTCCTGACACTTGAAGAAAATTTCACGGGTGGCGATGTCGCGCGACACCAGGTTGGCGTACTTGGGGTACTTTTCATCCATCCAGTACCAGCGATCGTTTTCGGGAATGTCCTGCCCCGGGCGGGTGTCGTTTTTCTTTTTGGGCACCCAGAGACGACCGCCTTCACCGCGGGCTGATTCGCTCATCAGGCGGCACTTGTCTTCACCAGGGATCGCGGTGGGGTGCACCTGAATCATTTCCGGGTTACCGATCCAGGCCCCGGCCGCGTAACAACGGGCTGCGGCACCGCCGGTGCAAATGACGCTGTTGGTGCTTTTACCAAAGACCAATCCGCAGCCGCCGGTGGCCATGACCACGGCATCGGCCTTGAAAGCCTTGATGTCCATGGTCTTCATGTCCTGCGCCACGATGCCCTTACAAACGCCCGTGTCATCGAGCACCGGCCAGAGAAATTCCCAGAACTCATACTTTTTAACCTTGCCCTCAGCTTCATAACGACGGACCTGTTCATCGAGGGCGTAAATCAATTGCTGACCGGTGGTGGCGCCGGAAAAGTGAGTGCGTTTGAAGAGTGAGCCGCCGAACAGGCGCAGGTCGTGAAAGCCTTCGCTGGTACGGTTGAAGGGCACGCCCATACGGTCGAGCAGTTGAATGATTTTAGGCGCCCATTGGCACATGTCGTTGACGGGGGCCTGATGAGCAAGGTAGTCGCCGCCGTAGAGGGTTTCACGGGTGTGTTCGTCTTCGCTGTAGCCCTGTTGTCGGGCGACCTCGTTGCAGGCGTTGATGCCGCCCTGGGCACAGACGCTGTGCGAACGTTTGACGGGAACCATGCTGAATAGGTCCACGGGGACACCTGCTTCGGCAATGCGGATGGAGGCTGCCAGGCCGGCGAGTCCTCCGCCGACGATGATGACACGAGCTTTCGCGTTAGCCATGGGTCGTTTTCCGAGTTCGTTGAGTCGTGGTGGTGGGTGACTGAATCAATGGTAGTGAGCGGGCAAAGGCATCGGCTTTACGGATTAGTGTGTATGCGGGTGATCGCTGTCGTGGGCGTGACCGAGTTGGTAGTTCGAACCGGTGGGTGCAAGGAAGATCGATTCCATCGTATGGAAATCGAGCTTGCCTTCTTTTTTGAGTTGCGCCATGTGGACGTAGGCTTGTTTTTCAGCATCGGGGGCCTTATCAAGGTAGCTCACCGCACCGACGATGGCGCCGGCGGTGAACAGGGTGAGGGTGACGAACATACCGGCACAGACCAAGCCCCAGCGTTTCTGCGCGGCGACGCTGATGGTGGCGCCCCAGGTGATGGCTGCGGTCCACAGGCCGTTGGACCAGTGATAGACCGCGGACATGACGCCGATGATGTAGAGGATCAACACCATGATGTTGGACAGGGCGACGCTGGTGGAGTAGTGCGCCAGATCGACGACGGTTCCGGTGTCGGTGATGCCTTTGGAAAAGAAGGGCGTGTACCAGCCGAAGATGTCCCAGCGCCAGCGGAGCGTGGCCACGTGCAGGAAGATGAAGATGAAAGCGAGGATGCCGGTGACGCGCTGCATGGTATAGCGCCAGTTGGATTCGTATTTGTAGGCGCCGGAGTTGGCTTTGCCGGAGAAGGTGTAAATGATGCCCAGAATGCCGTGGAAGGCGATGGGCAGCCAGAGGACAAAAATTTCCATGAACAAGAGGGCGGGCATGTTGTGGATGAAGTTCACCTCATGCTGGAAGGTGCCAAAGAGCATCTGCATGTTGGTGAACAGATGGAAGCAGACGAACCCGCCGATGGGGACGATGCCCGTGAGCGAGTGGAGCCTGCGGAGCAGGAAGTGATGTTTTTCGAGGAATGAGACGCCCCCGGTCGGGGTGGTGGACGAAGCGGCGTGGTCTGCCACGGTGAATCCTTTCTATGCCCTTGGATACAAAGCCCTGAAACAGGCGGGGAAACCCTCCGATGCACCCCCCGCATCGGCATTCAGGTGCATAAACGATAATAAAATCCGCTGATTCGTCAACTGGGGAAGTAAGAAAGTGGACAAGTATTCGAGTGGTCGAGTGTTGAAGTTCAGGATGGCTTTTCAAACGACCACAAATGACGCCGAGGGCTTTAGCCCCGGATGATTGACTCAGTCATCCGGCCCTAAAGGGCTCGGCGTCAATCGTCGACGCGAAGCGACTGAGTTAAAAAAGACAAGGAATGCGGACTACTTCATGCGTGCTGCCTGGGCTGCCTGGATGTAACGGGTACGCAGTTCGTACACCGTCGAGGCGAGCATGGTGTCTTCGTCGGCGGTGAGGTTGCCCTTGGTTTTTTCTTCGAGGATGCCCAGCATGTCGATGTGATGTCGCGCCAGGTCCAACGACTGCATGCGCTGGCCGCTGCGTGGGTCGGGCAAGACACCCATGGCATACAAGGCTTGGGCGGCGAGGGTCGATACCAGTGTGGCCAGGGAAGCCTGAGGCATCGACGGTGCAGCACTGGCGGAAGATGCGCTGGTGGGCCCGGCTGTTTTGCTGCTGGCCGAGGCGGTGGAAGTATTCGCAGTTTTTTGCGTCAGGCGTTCTTTTTCCGCCTGCGCCTGGGCTTTCCAATCATCGTCAATCTGAATTTTGGGAATCGATGGCTCAGTCATGTCAGGGTCGTCCTTGGATAAAGATCACGCCGATGAATCGCAGTATAACCGACAACTGATATGATGATGGACTTCTTTGCAAAGGAGCGAGCTTATGTCGGATGCGGCACGCGAAACCGGAACGATTCTGGATGTGAAGTTCGATGACAAGGGACTGGTGCCCGCCATCGTGCAGGATATCGCCAGCGGGACGATCCTGATGGTCGGCTGGATGAATCATGCAGCCCTGGAACAAACCCTGCGCACCCGTAAAGCGACGTTTTACAGCCGAAGTCGCAACAAAATGTGGGTCAAGGGTGAAGAGTCGGGACACATTCAGGAAGTGGTCGAAGCCCGCGTGGATTGCGATCAGGATGTGGTGCTGCTTCGTTGCAAGAGTCACGGGCCTTGCTGCCACGTGGGGTATCAATCCTGCTTTTACCGGTCGGTGACTTTGGCGGATGTCACGCAGTTGCAGTTCGTGGAAAAGCCGGTGTTCGACCCCAAGGCGGTGTATAAGAAGTGAAGTGGCCAAGTGACGGAAACAAGCCAAGGACGAGGTCGCCGCGGCGACCGAGGACTTGGGTATTGGATTCAGTTTCAAGGTCCAAGTGTTCGTGTGAAAAATCGCCCTCACCCTACCCCTCTCCCGGAGGGCGAGCGGACGGAGAAGCAGCCAAGTGGTCGGATGAAAAAAAGCGCCGACGCAAAGTGTCCGCGTTAAATAAAAAACACAACCATGCAAATCAACAACACGCTGACAGCCAAATCGTTACTGCCCGCCGTCGAACGTACCTTTGCCCTGGCTGCACGCAAGGTGCGAGAACTGGACAAATCGTGGGATGCCGGCAAAGGCACGCCCGTGTTCACGGAGCAGGGCAAGTACACCTCACGCGGTTGGACGGAATGGACGCAAGGGTTTCAATACGGTTGCGCCCTGCTGATGTACGACGCCACCAATGATGCGGCGATGCTCAAACTCGGTCGCCAGCGCACCGTCGAACGCATGAGCGCGCACCTGACGCACATCGGGGTGCATGACCATGGCTTTAACAACCTGTCCACCTACGGCAACCTCCGCCGACTGATTCTGGAAGGTCGTATCAAAAATAAAGACAGTGCGGGATGGGAACTCAATTATCACGAACTGGCGATCAAGGCCAGCGGCGCGGTGCAGGCGGCACGCTGGTCGGGGACGCACCCGTTGTCAGGCACGCTGCCCAAAGCCTTGCAACCGCTGACCGGCACACCCTTGGGTTACATTTATTCGTTCAACGGACCGCATTCGCTGTTCGTGGACACGCTACGCACCACACGCATACTCAGCCTGGCGTGGAAACTGGGCCAAGTGCTGATGCACGAAAATGACAAGGCGGCCAACCTGCTCAAACGTTCCGTGCTGCATGGCATCACCACCGCGCGCTACATTGTGTGTCATGGCGAAACCGACCACACTTATGACGTGCCCGGTCGCACCAGTCACGAAGCCCTGTTCAACCGTAACGATGGCATATTCCGTGCCAAGGCGACGCAGCAGGGGTATTCGCCGTTTTCAACCTGGACGCGCGGGTTGGCCTGGGCCTTGCTGGGGTATGCCGAGCAGTTGGAATTTTTCACCACGGTGGAAGCGGACGAGTTCAAACAAGCCACGGGGGTGAACAAAAAGCGGGTCGTAGCGTTGTACGAACACTGCGCCAAGCTCACGGCTGAACATTACATCAAAGATGTCACCGCCACCGACGGGATACCCTACTGGGACGATGGCGCCCCCGGATTGGCCAAACTCGGTGATTGGCGGAATCGACCCGCGGAACCGATCAACGATCATGAACCGGTGGATTCAAGCGCTGCTGCGATTGCGGCACAAGGGTTGTTGCGCTTGGGGCGATATCTGTCGGCCAACAAAAAATTGAGTCAGCGATATACACAGGCTGGGCTGACCGTCGGGCAGACACTGATGAGTGATGCCTACCTGGCGACTTCGCCCAAACATCAGGGGTTGATACTGCACTCGATTTACCATCGGCCCAACAACTGGGATTACGTACCACAGGGCAGCAAAATACCGCATGGCGAAGCGAGTTTGTGGGGCGACTACCATGCCTTGGAATTGGCGTTACTGGTTCAGCGCATGGCCAAGGGCGGCAAGTATCCGACGTTTTTTTGATTGAACTTCAAAACCAAATTTGGTGATCAGTATGACTTCACGCAATGTGATGGTGACCGGTGCATCACGCGGCATTGGCCGGGCGATTGCGGTGGCGCTGGGTGGCATGAAAGCCAATGTCGTGGTGAACTACAACAGTAATCAGCAGGCTGCGGAAGAAACCGCTGGTGACATTGTGAAGGCGGGCGGCAAGGCGATCATCGTCAAGGCGGATGTGGGCAACCTAAATGATCATGCGCGTTTGCTGGAGGAAGCGAGCAAGGCTTTTGGGGCGATTGATTTGCTGGTGAACAATGCGGGGATTGCGCCCAAGGTGCGGGCGGACATGCTGGAGATGCAGCCGGAGAGTTTTGATGGGCTGCTATCGACGAACTTGCGCGGCCCCTATTTTTTGACCCAGCGGGTGGCCAAACAAATGATCGAAGATCGCAGTCGATTCGCAGAGGATGTTTTGCCTGCGATTGTGAACATCAGTTCGATCAGCGCATTTACGGTGAGTGTGAATCGGGCGGAGTATTGCATCGCCAAGGCGGGGTTGTCGATGATGACGCAGCTTTTTGCAGCACGCCTGGCGGAGCATCGCATTCATGTGTATGAAATTCGGCCAGGGGTGATTGCGACGGACATGACCGGGCCGGTGAAGGAAAAATATGACAAGCTGATCGCCGAGGGTTTGTTTCCGATTCGAAGGTGGGGTCAGCCGGCGGACATTGCGATGGCGGTGGTGGCGATCGCGGAAGGGCGATTGAGTTACTCGACGGGGCAGGTGCTGGAAATCGATGGCGGATTTCATATTCCAAGGTTGTGAATCAAGCGTCATAGAACCCCCTCTACCCTTGGGAGAGGGGGGCCGAGTCTTCGAGGCCGGGTGAGGGCCGATGTAGACGAAGCCATAAAATAAAAGTTTTTTCAAAATCAAGACACGCCCTCACCCTACCCTCTCCCGGAGGGAGAGGGGGCGGAACTGGCATCACGACGGGTCACATCATTACGCAAATTGTTCTAAATGGGCGACAGCCCATGTCGCAACCAAGCCATTTGAGCCTTCGGCTCAATGACAGGCGGGACGCCTGCCCCACCATTCATTGAGGGATGAAACGGGCGCTAACGCATCATGGCAATGACTATACTGTCGTCATGATGCAACGCACCCGTGATCACATGGCTCAACGCACGCAACTATTGCAACAACGCATTCAACATTGGCAGGTGGATGGTTTGCTGATCACCAATCCGGTGGACATTCGCTACCTGACGGGCTTTGTCGGCGATGACAGTTGGGCGGTGGTGCAGGCTCAAGGCAAGCGTGTTCATGTGTTGTCGGATGCACGGTTCACCGAGCAGATCAAACGTGAGGCCCCGCAGGTAATGGCTCACATCCGCCAAAAAGGTTTGGCGGATGAATTGGCAAAAGTGGCTGGTTCATTGCGGATGCGTACTCTGGCGGTCAGCAAAAACCATGTGACGCTGGCACAGATGCAGGCATTGCGGAGCAAGGTCAAAGGGGTGAAGTTCAAGGCTGTCGATGATGGTTTGGTGAAGCAGCGAGCGGTGAAGGATGAGGGTGAAATCAAACTGATTCAAAAGGCGTTGGTGATTCAGCAGAAGGCGTTCATCGAATTGTTGCCGATGATGCAACCGGGGATCAGCGAAAATGATTTGGCTGCGGAGTTGGAATATCGAATGCGTCGTTTGGGGGCGGATGGTCCGAGTTTCAACACCATCGTGGCGTTCGATGCCAACGCGGCACTGCCTCATGCGATCCCCGGCCCACGGAAGTTAAAGGGCAATGGGCTGGTGCTGATCGATTGGGGGGCGAAGTTCGGGGGTTACTGCTCGGACCTGACGCGCGTGGTGGCGGTAGGACGGGTGTCAGCAAAACTGCGGCATATTTATGAAGTGTGTCGTGAAGCACAATTGGCCGCCATTGAGGCGATCGGGCCTGGTAAATCAGTGAAGGACATTGACAAGGTGGCACGGGACATCATTACCAAGGCTGGCTTTGGCAAACAGTTTGGTCATGGGTTGGGGCATGGCATTGGGTTGGATATTCATGAGCAGCCGGTGTTATCGTGGCGGGCGGAGGATCGGTTGCAGGCGGGGCAGGTGGTGACAGTGGAACCGGGCATTTATTTGCCGGGGTTGGGGGGTGTGCGATTGGAGGATGATGTATTGGTCACCAGCAAGGGTAAGCAGGTGTTGTCAGAGTTGCCGTTGGACATGGACTTGAAGGGTGGATGAGGAATAAGCTATGCCCTTGGTGTTTGAAGTGGTCGAGTGTAAAAACCCAAGCCGGGAACGAGGCCGATAGGCCGAGGGCCCGGGTATTTTGAGTGGTTGATCGATACGTCGGGAATGGGTTCATTGTCGTGTCGGTGATTGTCGTTTGAAAAACCATCCTGATCTTCGCCGCATGAGGAAAGCGTGTGTGATCCACACGCTTGTCGAAGATCAGGCGTGTATGATCCACCAATTAACCAAGCACTCGTTGCATTGAGTCACCCCGTTTGTATGCGAGTATTTTTTTATGATGGACCTGAAAAATTTGAAGTCGCTGATCAAGCTGATGGTCGAAAATGATCTGACGGAAGTGGAATTGCAGGATGCGCAAGGGGAGAAGGTGGCCTTAAAGCGGGGTCGGGGCGATGGGCCGGTGACGTATGTGACCAGTGCGCCCCCGACGATCGGCAATGTTGTGCCGACCCCTGCACCTGCTGGGGTGAACGTAACATCATCATCGTCGGCGAGCACTTCAACCGGCGCAACCGCTGACAGTGATGCTGATGCGGGGTTGGTGGCGATCCGTTCACCGATGGTGGGCACGTTTTACGCTTCGCCCAGCCCGGAGGCCAAGCCCTTTGTCACGGTGGGCGGCAAGGTGACGCCGGATACGGTGGTGTGCATCATCGAGGCGATGAAGGTGTTCAACGAAATCAAAGCCGAGACCAGCGGCACGGTGGTGAAAGTGTTGGTCAGCAGCGGCAAGGCGGTCGAGTTTGGTCAGCCGATGTTCATGATCAAGGCGGATTGAAGATGATTTGAATTTAACGCCAAGATGCAAAGACGCCAAGACGCCAAGTAAAACCAAGGCTTGCCGAGTTGGCGAAGAAAAAAAATCAACCCCAAGTGCCCCCATAGCTACAAACTTCAATGATTACATGACGGATGCGTTTGCTCAGAGACTACGTCAATGCCATTGGATTGAATAAGCATGATGCATGGTGTGCCTTGCTTGGCGACTTGGCTGCTTGGCGTCTTGGCGTACCGGAATTTGAATATTAGAAGTATCAATCAAGGACTTCACAGCCCATGTTCAGCCGTATTTTGATTGCCAACCGCGGCGAGATCGCTGTGCGAATCATTCGCGCCTGTCGGGAGATGGGCATCGAATCCGTCGCTGTGTATTCGACGGCGGACAAGGATTCGATGCATGTGCGCATGGCGGACCGCGCCATTTGCATCGGCCCTCCCCCAGCGGTGGACAGCTACCTGAACATACCCAGACTCATCAGCGCCGCCGAGGTCGCCAACGTGGATGCGATTCACCCGGGCTATGGTTTTTTAGCGGAAAATGCGCACTTTGCGGAGGTGTGCCGAAGTTGCAACATCGAGTTCATCGGGCCTTCGGTCGAGTCGATGTCGCTGTTGGGGGACAAAATCAGTTGCAAGCAGACGGCAGCGGCGGCGAAGGTTCCGCTGTTTCCCGGTTCCAAGGGTGCGGTCAGCGATGAAGACGAGGCTGTGAAAATCGCCCGCAAAATCGGCTACCCGGTGATCATCAAGGCGGCGGCCGGGGGCGGCGGTCGGGGCATGCGCGTGGCCCATAATGACCTGGGCTTGCGCTCGGCGATTCACTCAGCCAAAGCGGAAGCGGAAGCGGCGTTTGCCAATGGTGCGGTGTACATCGAAAAGTTTTTGGAGCAAGCCCGGCACGTCGAGGTGCAAATACTGGGCGATCAGCAGGGCAATGTGATTCACTTGTTTGAGCGCGATTGTTCGATGCAGCGGCGGCATCAGAAACTGGTGGAGGAAGCGCCCTGTCCGGTGCTCGATGATGCGACGCGCGATGAACTTTGCAAGTCGGCGGTGCGCCTGGCCAAGGCAGCGAAATATTACTCGGCGGCGACGGTGGAGTTTTTGCTGGACAAGCAGCGCAACTTTTATTTGCTGGAGGTCAACACACGGGTGCAGGTCGAACATCCGGTGACGGAGCTGATCACGGGCATCGACATCGTGCAGGCACAGATTCGCGTGGCTGCGGGGGAACCGCTGGGTATCGCGCAAAAGGATGTGAAGCGCCACGGTCACGCGATTGAGGTGCGGTTGAATGCGGAGGACCCGGCACGTAAGTTTGCGCCCTGCCCGGGGGTGATTGAACGGTTGGAACTGCCCGGCGGACCGGGAGTGCGCATGGATACACATTGTTATGCGGGGTATCGGGTGCCGCCGAATTATGATTCGTTGATTGGTAAATTGATCGTGCACAAGCCGACCCGCGAGCAGGCGATTGCGGGGATGAAAAGGGCGCTGATGGAATGTCGCATTGACCCGATCAAAACGACGGTTCCGTTGCATTTGCAGATCATGAACGATGACCATTTTCGCCGTGCGGATGTACACATTCACTTTGTCGAGAAGTGGCTGGCGGGGATGAATGAAGCGGCAGGATGAGGGGAAACAAGTGGTCGAGTGGCCAAGTGGCCGAGTGCAGAACCCACGTCGACACTCACGCCTGATCTTCGACAAGCGTGTGGATCACACACGCTTTCCTCATGCGACAAAGATCAGGATGGTTTTTCGAACCCCAACCACTGACGCCCAGGGCGTTAGCTGCTACGGACATTCATCCGGGGTGGTGATGCCTGCGGCGAGCCAGACGA
>CAYRTH010000026.1:15650-27567 GCA_964427135.1 uncultured Phycisphaeraceae bacterium | reverse complement strand
AGCAGGTGAAAGTCGGGCAATGGGTGGTGGCAGTGGGGTTGGGTTATGGTTGGCAGCAGCCTGCGGTTTCGTTGGGCATTGTGAGTGCGACGGGCCGATTGGGCGGCATCGCGATTCAGACGGATGCGGCGTTGTCACCGATCAACTTCGGCGGCGTGCTCGTGGATATCGAAGGTCGTGTGCTCGGGCTTTGCACCGCACCGATCATTGCAGGCGAAGAAAAAATCAACACCGCCCAGTGGTACGACGCAGGCGTCGGGTTTGCAATACCCCTCACAGGGCAATCGGCCCGTGAATGGATGGAACGATTGAAACGGGGTGAGGGAGAATAAAATCGAAGTGGCCGAGTGGCGAAAGTGGCCGAGTGAAAGAAGCGCCCTCTCCCGGAGGGAGAGGGGACGGAAAGTGGTCAGGTGCGCAGACCAAGCCAAGGACGAGTGAACCGCCGACGGCGGTGAACGAGGACTTGGGTATGTATGGGGGATGGGGAAAATCACGAGGCCGAGGGCTTTAGTCCCGGATATTACAAATCGTTCGCGGACATTCGGCCCTGATGGTGACGGCATCAACACCACGGCATGTTTCGGTTTGTGATTCGCGTCAATCATCATCGTCTGTTTTTGACCAAGTCCGCTTGTTTCATGTACGCTTTGGCCTTTGTCAATCGGTCAAAACCACTACTAAAAGGAACTGTTTCATGGCTGCGAAGAAGGCGCTGATCGTATGGGGCGGTTGGAACGGACACACCCCCAAAGAAACGGCTGAGCTCGAAGCGACTTGGCTGCGCGAGCGCGGTTTTGAAGTTGAATTATCCGACACGCTGGACAGTTACCTCGACAAAGAAAAATTGATGGGCTTGTCGCTGATCGTGCAGATGTGGACGATGAGCAAGATCAGCAAAGAGCAGTTCGAAAGTTTGGACCAGGCGGTGCGCAGCGGCGTGGGCTTTGCCGGGGTGCACGGCGGCATCATCGATTCGTTCCGCGAAAACACGCAGTATCAATGGATGACCGGCGGCCAATGGGTCTCACACCCGGGCAACGGCATTCCCTCATACCTGGTGCACATCACCGACCGCGATCACCCGATTACCGAAGGCATTGCCCCGTTCACTTTGGTGAACACCGAACAGTATTACGTGCACGTGGACCCGGGCAATCATGTGCTGTGCACCACGACCTTCAGCGGCGAACATGGCGACAAAGATTTATATCAAGCCGGGACGATGATGCCTTATGCCTGGACCAGGCGTTGGGGCAAGGGCAAGGTGTTCGTGGCCTGCTGGGGTCACACGTTCAAGGATTTTGAGGTACCCGAAGCCCGTGAAATCGCTGCCCGCGGATTGGTGTGGGCGGCCAGGTGATTTTGAATTTCGGATTTCGGATTTCGAAATTCGAATTGAAAACATTCAAGCCCCAGTCCGTGATAACGCATTTCGGCCAGTGTCCGCCAAACGGCGGAGGTTATCCATTGAACCAGTGTATGCATATGGTTTGACGCCCCGATCAGAGTTCTGCAAATCCGAAATTCAAAATTCGAATTTCGAAATAAGTGACTTCATCCCCGTATCGCTGCGGCCATGGCTTTGAGATGCGCCGGGCTGGTGCCGCAGCAGCCGCCGATGATGCGTACCCCGGCGTTGCGCAGTTCGGGAATCATATTCGCCATGTCCGCAGGCGTGGCCGGATGCACCACCTTGCCATCCACCAGCACCGGGGCGCCGGCATTGGGTTGAATCATCACCGGCACATCACCGGCTGACTTCACCATGCCCTCCGCCAATCGCTGGTAATCTTCCAACGACAACCCCGTGCCGCAGTTGGCGCCCACCACACTGGCCCCGGCGTCGATGGCATGTTTCATCGCATCATGCACGCAAGTCCCCATGATGGTGCGAAACCCGCCCGACTCGGCATCGTCCGCTTTGTTGAACGCATAGGTCGCCAACACCGGCCAATCACATACACTCAATGCCGCCTTGATCGCCAAGGCCAGTTCATCGGGGGCTACCATCGTTTCCACCAACACGGCATCGGCTCCGCCTTCGTGCAAAGCCTGGCACTGCTGGGTGAACAACGCTTGCAAACGATCAGCGGGCATGTCGCCCACCGGTTCGAGAAAACCGCCGAAGGGACCGACATCGCCCAAGGCCCATGCTTTTTTACCACTGGCGACGATGGCTTGGCGCACCAGTTGTGCCCCGGCGCGGTTGAGTTCACGGACTTGATGGTGAAGGTGATGACGTTCGAGGGCGAAGGTCGTTCCGCCGAAGGTGTTGGTGGTGATCAGGTCGCAGCCAGCCTGCAGGTACGCCTGATGAATGCTCAGTATGTCGATGGGGCGTTGCAGGTTCCATGCTTCACCACAATCGCCACTGGCCAAACCACGGGCCATGAGCTGCGTACCCATCGCGCCGTCGCCAATGAGCAGCTGGTCTTTGAGGGCTTGCAGCAGGGTCGAATCGTGCGCGTGCGTCATGGGTTGCTCCGAGTAAGTACAAACTGATCAAGTGGCCGAGTGCGGTTGATAGCGAATTTTATAGTTAACGCGGGTGCCTGTGGCACGGCCGCGTGCCACAGCCAATCAATCGGTGGGCAGCCTCAAGGCCCCGAAGCTTGACGTCGGCGCAGTGGTAATTGTCAAAGTCGGGTGCCACTGGCAGCTTGTCTGACAGTACTTTTTTCGATCAATCACCATGGTAACGACAACGCATCAAAATTCATCAACCCTAAACACTGGCAGGCAAGCTGCCAGTGGCACACTCGTTGTAGCCCAGCCCCCTGGGGCGTCGTCGGCTGGGGCTTGCCAAAGCCGCCGATGGTATCGGCGGTTGGTTCGAATCGAATGAGTCGTTGATCATTCATTGCTCGTATGCAGACGGCGGATACCATCCGCCGCTTTGTGTCCCCACACTGCCACATCATCAACCAACCTTGATTTCATTCATCAGGTCGGTGAGCACCTTGCTTGCGTCAAAGTATGTTTCCACCAGTGCTCGTGCAGCAGCACAATGATGAGGGTAACGCTGCATCACCTGGTGAATGCCCGCCACCGCCTCATCGGGGTTGTTGAAAGCGATCAGTCCGTCACCACAGGGCAGCCAGTCGGAAAACCCCGTGTCCTGCACCACCACCGGCCTGCCACTGGCCAGGTAACAACAACTGCGTTCGCTGAACCAGCCGCTGCCGGTCGAAACATACCCATGCTTGGCGATGGACCATTCGCCCAGTGATTGTTGAATGTACCCCTGGTACCGCCAGGGGTCGCTGGTGACTTTCAAAGGGTTGTTGATTCGCCAACCGAGTTTTGATAAACGCTGGGCAGCATCGTCACCGGTCATCGCCAATTCCAACGATATCGGTGCGACCTGTGCGGGTAAGTTCGCGTATGGTTCAAACGACATCGACTTCATGCCGAAGTGAATGCCCTGATATTCGCGCTTGGCGTAACTGTCCCACTGCATCACCGTGGTGAAACTCGGCTGATGCTGATCAATATCAACTGGCGGCGTGACTGGCCAAAGATCGGTGCATACCGGTTGTCGCGTCGGCACCCATGCGTAACCATCATCGGGCACGCTGCACCCGGGCTGTTTCAAATTCACACCGAACGAAAAAAAACGGTTGTGCTGATCGGTGCGGGCTTTGAACCAGGGGTCGGTCAGGTGACGCACCTGCGTGAACACCGGGTCGGTATCGACATACACACGCAGCGGGACTTGCGACCATACCCCGCGTAACGGATTGATGCCTGACAGGTTGATGATGACATCAGTAGTCGTTGCCAGTTCAAGGGCTTTACCACCAGCCGGGCCGTGCCACTGTTTTAGGTGGGCGTCAAAGTAACCCCAGCGATCACTCAACCCAACCCGTTTGAAAAGCATGTCGGCAAAGTGCAGGCCATAGGTCGGGTCGCTGTCGGTGAGGTTGCGCCGCGGGTCGTAGCAACTGGGCCAATCTTCGCTGTCTTCGAAATACCAGACATCAAAACCCAATCGTTTAAGGCCGATGACGTATTGCACATGATGCCAGGCATATCCAGCCAACGGCCCACGCACGATGTAACCCAGTACCAATACACGCATGATGATGTCAAGGTTAACACAGAATTTCGAATATTGGATTTGGTGATCTTTGAATTATTCACGCCTGAACTTCACGTACTCGATGTGCCAATATGCCTTGACCGTACTTGCCAAAATCACGCCTGAACTTCACGTC
Source organism: uncultured Phycisphaeraceae bacterium (assembly GCA_964427135.1). Classification (GTDB taxonomy): domain Bacteria; phylum Planctomycetota; class Phycisphaerae; order Phycisphaerales; family Phycisphaeraceae; genus JAJXSS01. The sequence goes on along the minus strand of CAYRTH010000026.1, from coordinate 23,347 downwards.
CGTGAAGTTCAGGATTGGTTGCCCATGACTGATGTGGCACCGCCGCCCTCGGCGGTGGGTTGATCCCTGGTCATTTACCCAGCCGGGGGCGGCTGGGCTACAACAAACGCGACAAGTCGCGGCGTTAACCTGTGTCAACAATCCGAAATCGGAAATTCGAAAACGACATCCGTCATGTTTCATCCCCCGCTTGCGCCCGATCCGGTTATGATGCCCCATTGCGATGTTCATCCTCAAAGCCACCAATCTGATCAAGCGTTACAGCGGACGCACCGTCGTTGATCACGTCAGCGTCGAGGTCAGCGAAGGTGAAATCGTCGGCTTACTGGGTCGCAACGGGGCCGGCAAAACCACCAGCTTCCGCATGGTCATGGGCATGATCAGCCCCGAAGAGGGCCAGGTGATTTTCAACGGCCATGATGTGACAAACCTGCCGCTCTACCAGCGTGCCCAGCGCGGACTTGGCTACCTGGCGCAGGAACCCAGCATTTTTCAACGCCTCTCCGTCGAACAAAACCTACACGCCATCTTGGAAACCCGACCCCTCACCAAGGCTCAACGTCAGCAGCGTGCCGAAGAATTACTCGAACAATTCGGCCTCTCTAAAATTCGTCGCCAGCAAGCCCGGCTGTGTTCCGGGGGTGAAAAACGCAAACTTGAAATCGCCCGTGCCTTGGTCACCGACCCGGCGCTCATTCTGCTGGATGAACCCTTCTCCGGCGTGGACCCGGTGGCGGTGGAAGATTTACAAGCCGAGGTTCGCAGACTGCGCAAAGACAATCACATCGCCATGCTGATCACCGACCACAACGTGCAACGCACGTTGGAAATCGTCGATCGCGCGTATGTGATTTTCGAAGGCAAGGTCTTCGCCCACGGCTCACCCAAGGAAATCATCAACAACGAACAGGTCCGCAAACTTTACCTTGGCTCCACCTTCAAGGGTGATGAGTTTGGATGATTGAATATTCCACGCCTGATCTTCGTCGTCTGCGACGAAGATCAGGATGTCCGCGTAAATGGTGTTGTGCATCCTGATCTTTGCAGCAGACTGCAAAGATCAGGCGTGACGGTTTGTATGCTTAAAATAATCATGCCTTCCAAATCCAAAACTTCGCATCGTTCCGTCCCTGCCGAGTATCGTGACGCAGCCCGGGGCATTCGTCTGCAAAAGGCCATGGCCGAGGCGGGCGTCGCTTCCCGTCGTGATTGTGAAACGATGATCGAAAACGGCCGGGTGACTGTCAACGGCACGCCCATCGCGGCGTTGCCAGCCTGGGTGGACCCACAGCACGACCGCATCGAACTGGATGGCAAAGCCCTGCGCAAGCCGCTTGCCCCGCGCTCAACGCATCCGTCCAAACGCACCGGCACCTCATCCAAAAAAACAGCCGAATTCGTCGCGGCTGCAACCGTTGGCAAGGTGTATGTCATGCTGCACAAGCCCCGGCAAACCATCACCACCACCGATGACCCCGATCACCGCCGAATTGTGATGAACCTGGTCCCCGCTCACGAACTGCCCGGCTCACCGCGTTTGTTCCCCGTGGGCAGGCTCGATGCGGATTCCACCGGTCTGCTGCTGCTGACCAACGATGGTGAACTGGCCAACCGTCTGACTCACCCGCGTTACGGCATCCGTAAAACCTACCTCGTGTCGGTCAAAGGGCGGGTCGAAACCGAACACATCGAACAGCTCAAGCGTGGTTTGTATTTGGCGCAGCGGAGTGACGAAGGTCGCATGGGTGAACGCACTCCACTAAAAAAACCGCAACGTCGCACCACCCGCCCGCAACCTTTGCGAACAGCGGAACAAAGCAAACCCGCGCCGATCAAAAAAGTGCAGGTCGATCAGGTGAGTATTGTGCATCGCCAGCATGACCGAACCTTGGGCGATCGCACCTTGTTGGAAGTGACGCTGCATGAAGGGCACAACCGCATCATTCGTCGGGTGCTGGCACGCATCGGCTTGAAGGTTCGCCGACTGCAACGCACCGCCATCGGCCCGCTCAAACTGCACAAACTGCCCATCGGCCAGTTCCGCCTGCTCACCCCGTTGGAAGTCAAATCGCTGTACCAGGCCACGGGGATCAAGTGATATGTAAAGCGGATTGGTGGCGATGGACGGATTAATCCAGGTGATCGTGCACACGATCCGGTTGGATGAAATTCACTCCCCCGAATCCAGCACAGCCATGAAGGCTTCCTGCGGGATGTCCACCGTGCCCACGCGCTTCATGCGCTTTTTGCCTTCCTTCTGTTTTTCCAGCAATTTGCGTTTTCGGCTCACGTCGCCGCCGTAGCACTTGGCGGTGACGTTTTTGCCGACGCTTTTGATGGTTTCGCGGGCCACGACCTTGCCGCCGATGGCCGCCTGCAACGGTATTTCGAACAAGTGGCGGTCGATTTCCTTTTTCAAGCGGATCAGCACCGCTCGACCGCGCTGCTCGGCTTTGTCCCGATGCACGATCATCGACAGGGCATCGACGCGCTTGCCGTTGACCAGAATGTCCAGCTTCACGAGGTTGTCAGCGTGAAACGCGAGAATTTCATAATCCATCGTCCCGTAGCCACGGGTGCACGATTTGAGCTTGTCGTAAAAATCGTAAATCACCTCGGCCAGGGGCAGGTGATATTCGAGGATTTGCCGGGTGTCGGATAAAAATTGCTGCTTCTTGTAAGTGCCGCGTCGTGATTCACAGAGCTTCATCAGGTCGCCGATGCAGTCGTTGGGCACGATGATTTCGGTACGAATCATCGGCTCACGAATTTCCTTGACGATGGACAGATCGGGCAGTTCCGCCGGGTTGGTGATTTGTATTGTCGTGTCATCGGTTTTCTGAATTTCATAGGTGACCGTCGGTGCGGTCTGCACAATGGTGACACCCGATTCGCGTTCCAGGCGTTCCTGAATGATGTCCATGTGCAACATGCCCAGAAAGCCGCAGCGAAAACCAAAGCCCAACGCTTCCGAGGACTGGGGTGCAAAATCAAAACTGGCATCGTTGAGGTGCAATCGGTCGATGGCGTCGCGCAGTTGTTCGAAGGTGGTTTCGCCGGTGGGGTAAAAATCGCAGAACACCATGCGTTGCGGTTCTTTGTACCCCGGCAGCGGTGCAGGGGCCGGCGCCAGGTCCAACGTGATGGTGTCGCCGATGTTGACATCGCCCAGCGTTTTGATGGCTGCCACCATGTAACCGACTTCACCAGCTTCCAACGGACGTTTCTGCGGGCGCATTTTGGGAACGAACTTGCCCATTTCGGTGATGGTGAAGGTGCGACCGGTCCCCATCATGCGAATTTTGTCACCGATGGCGAGCTTGCCGTTGAACAAACGAAAATAAACCACCACGCCGCGATAGTCGTCGTATTTGCTGTCGAAAATCAGCGCCTGGGTCGGGGCATCGGGGTTGCCGTTGTTGCGCACAATCGGCGAAGGCAGGCGTTTGCAGATTTGATCCAGCAACTCACGACAACCAATGCCCGACTTGGCGGAAACGTAGAGACATTCTTCCGCAGGCAGGCCGAGCACCTGTTCGATTTCCATCGCCACTTTTTCGGGTTGCGCGGCTGGCAGATCGATTTTGTTGATGACGGGAATGATTTCCAAGCCCAGGCTGATGGCTAAAAAAGCGTTGGCGACGGTTTGGGCTTCGACGCCTTGGGTGGCATCGACCACGAGGATGGCCCCTTCGCAGGCGGTCAGGGCGCGGGACACTTCGTAATGAAAATCGACGTGGCCGGGGGTGTCGATGAAGTTGAGTTCGAACTCGGTATCGCTGCCGGTGGGGGTGTATTTGACGCTCACAGCCGAGGCTTTGATGGTGATGCCGCGTTCGCGTTCCAGGTCCATGTCGTCGAGCACCTGAGCCTTCATGTCACGCTCGGAAATCGCGCCGGTGATCTGCAACATGCGGTCGGCCAGGGTGCTTTTGCCGTGGTCAATGTGAGCGATGATGCAGAAAAGTTGCGGATGTTCATGGCAAGCCCTGTATCTTACCATGTTCATGAATGAGCGATGGATCAATGAAACGTCGTCGGTTCTGAGCGTTACTGATGGTCAGCAGTTCACTTAAATGAGTGACAAAGCCGCCGAGGGTATCGGCGCTCTGTTTTGATGGGTGTGTTCACAATCACTTGAGGACGGCGGATATCATCCGCCGCTTTGTCAAACACACCGCCGAGGGCGGCGGTGCCACATGAAATAAAGCGTGTTTCAAACTGCTGCTAAATCGAACTGACACGCCAGGTGATTTGCTTGCCGGTGAGTTGCGTCAGGCGATCGCGATACACCGGTAAATAGGGGCGTTCGGTCTGGGTGTGACCGGCCAATAGTAATGTTACCCCGCGCTGGGTGGCATCGAGTTGATCGTGGTGACGCATTTCGCCGGTGATGAACACATCGAGTTTGCCTTGAAAGGCTTTGATGGCCGGCGACAACAGTGAACCCCCGGCCCCAACGCATACACCGATGCGCTGCACTTTGCGTTGACGACTCCAAGCCAGTGTTTTCGGCGGGGGGATGATTTGCAGTTGATCAACCCCCAAACGGGCACGTACTTTTTTTGCCAACACGGACAAGCTCACCGGTTCATCAAGCGTGACCATCCGCCCTGCACCCACGGCTGCGGTGGTCTGCGGGTTCACACGGGGCACATCACGACGCAACGGCGGCAGCAACGGGTACACATCAAATGCGGGTTCTTCATACGGATGGGCATGAATCAGTGCTCTTTGCACAGCCGGTGAAACTTCATCGGGGCAAACCATTTCAAGGCGAATTTCAGGGGTGGTTTCAAAGCGACCGGGTTTGCCGACGGTGGGGTGCGTGCTCGAATCCCCACGGAAAGTGCCGAGGCCTTCGCTGGTGAATGAACACTCACTGTAGGCACCGATGCAACCGGCACCGGCCTGGGCCATGGCGGAACGAACCTGATCGATAGAATTTTTGGGGACGAACGTGACGATTTTGCACAGCCCACCGCCAGTGCCTGCGTCACCAGTTGCACCACAAGGCACGATGGCTTGACGGACACCTCGACCCAGCCAATCGCAAAGCCAATCGTTCATGCCGGCGGGGGCAGCGTCCAAGGCGGTGTGCGGTGAATAAATCGCTAGGTGATGACGCAGTGCCTGCACCAATAATCGTTGTTTCCAATCGTCTTCGGTCAGGCGCGACAGAGGCGAAAAAATCGGCGGATGATAGGCGATGATCAGTTGCGCTTTTTGCGCGAGCGCTTGTTGCAGCACGGCTGGGGTGAAATCGATGCAAAGCAAAGCACGGGTGATGTGTTGTTGCGGGTCACCCAGGTGCAGACCGACCTTGTCCCACGATTCTGCCAGGGCTTCGGGGGCGAGGGTTCGAATGATCGGCAAAAGGGTGGCAAGTTGCATGATGTGATCAGCATACCTTGACAATTCGGATAGCACAGCGATTCAGCGAGGCGGTTCGCCGGGTGGCAATCATGTACAGGCAATTCGTCGGATATCCAGGCCCTCGCGGACTCGTCTCTGGCTTGTTATTGCCAGTTGGCGGACTGGAGTCGCCCCCATGAATCAGCCGATGATGGAAACGGGAAGACTGTTTTTTTTGATGGGGAAGGGAAACCCATGGCTGAGGCGACACCCATGAATCAGGCAAACCACTCAAAAACAACGCATACGAATCAACCAGGGGCGACATTACCGGGCGTGAAGCGCGGGCCGTTGTCGGCAGAGGAACAGGCGCTAGCGGTGCAACAGCTTCATGAACATGCGCAGCGACGATTGACGCTGGGCATGCAGCTTTTTGAAAATGCGCAGAAGCAGACGCAGGTGCATCAGGCCTTGGCTGACCAGTTGCGCAAAGAGCAGGATGAAATCCGTACACAGATGCAGACGGACATGACCCGCAGTCTGCACACTTACGATCAGTGGATCGGCAAAGTGGAACATGATTTTGCAACTCGGCTTGATGTGCTGGATCGGCGTATGAGTGAGTTGCAGGCCCAGTGGCAGGCGATGTCGGCACGAGTTGAAGGCATGATGCAACGCGCTGAAATGTTGTTGGATCAGGCCCGGCTGATCAATGGTGCTGCGATTCAGTTGAGTCGTCAACCGTTGCAGGCGAAGCCTGCGATGCAATCAGCACAGCACCGGTTGGTGACGGTGGTGGAGACGATGAAACCACTCATGTCGATGACTAGCAACCCGGCTGCGACGACGACCGCTGGCGCCGTGACGAACGTGAATACTAACGCAAATACGTCACATGACCATGTCCATGCAACGACGCAAGCGGCGATATCAGCAGAGGCATCGACAGAATATGCGATGACGCCGAGGTTGGCGGATGATTCACAGTTGAACGAGCCGACGGTGCGATACCTGGAGTTGTTGGATTTACTTCGACAAGCTCCGCCGACGCAGAACGCGGCGTGATATACATTTCATTGGCATCGAAGCTGACGGTTACATTCAGCCCTGCGGGTTGCCCCCCAAGGCTATACCGAGAATAAAACCGAGAACCTACCTGACCACTTCAAACTATACAGTTGGTTGATTCAGCGTTCATCGATATATTGCTTTGGCCATACAAAACCGTACCCGACTGTATCGGATACTGCGTTTTTCCCTGATCCATCCGTTATCATGCCTGCACATGATGACCGATACCCCCCTTACCGCTACTGTCGCTCTGCCTTCCACCGCCGTGATACGCATCGAGGTGCGCCCGCGTGAGGGTGAAATCGACCCCCTGGCCGACCAAGTGCTGCACCAGGCGCAAGCGCATGGGTTGCCGGTCCAACAGGTGCGCAGTGCGCGGGTGTACCTGATTCAAGCACCATTCGATCAAGCTTCTGCGAGCAAAATCGCGCATGAGTTATTGACCGACCCGGTAAATCAAATCGCCACGCTCGGTGCGCTGTCGGTGAATGAAGATGCGCTGTGTCTGGAAGTGCACTACCAGCCGGGGGTGATGGACCCGGTGGCACAGTCCACCCGCATGGCCATTGCGGAAATGCTGCCCGATCTGACTATCGATCAAATCGAAGTACGCACCGGTTTTCGTTACGACTTGCAAATGACCGGCCCAATCCTTGATGAATCACTACGCGAAACCGCCAGGCAATTCGCCATGCGTCAATTGGCCAACCCGGTGATACAAGACCTGCACACCTCGCCCTTTGTGCCCACGCAGTTCCCGCAAGGCTCAGCTTATCAGGTTCAGTTGCGTCAAATTCCTTTGCGTAACCTCGATGATGCTTCGCTTGTGAAAATGTCGCGCGATGCGCACCTGTTTTTGTCCCTGGATGAAATGCGTTGCGTGCGCGATCATTTCCAAAGCCTGGATCGTGAACCGACCGACATCGAGTTGGAAACCCTTGCCCAAACCTGGAGCGAGCACTGCGTTCATAAAACCCTCAAAAGCACCATCACCTATCGTGAATCGAAGTCGAACTCGACGGATTCACTCAACTTTCAAAACCGCCCCGGGCACACGATCAATGCCGACGGTTCGGTGACGATTGCCAACCTGCTCAAAAGCACGGTCGCCGCAGCCACCTTTGAGTTGATGAAGCAGCCTGAGTTCAGCACCTGGTGCGTCAGTGTGTTCAAGGACAACGCCGGCATCGTGCGCTTCGATGACAGTGATGCTGTGTGTATCAAAGTCGAAACGCACAATCACCCCAGCGCCATCGAACCCTACGGCGGCG
>CAYRTH010000026.1:0-15640 GCA_964427135.1 uncultured Phycisphaeraceae bacterium | reverse complement strand
CAGCCACGGGCATCGGTGGGTGCATTCGTGATGTCATGGGCACGGGCCTGGCCGCCAAACCCATCGCCAATACCGATGTTTTTTGCGTAGCGTTTCCCTCTAGCCCCCTCTCCCCCCGGGAGAGGGTGGCCGAGCCGTTGGAGGCGAGGCCGGGTGAGGGCGAAATAAGCATCCATGTAAAAAAAACACCTTCTCTCCAATTGACGCGCCCTCACCCCTGCCTTCGCCACGGCGAATTTTCAACTCTCTCGGAGGGAGAGGGAGTCGATCAGCCCAACGAAATTCCCAAGGGCATCATTCACCCCAAACGCATTTTGCAGCAGGTCGTGGCCGGGGTGCGCGACTATGGCAACCGCATGGGTATTCCGACGGTCAACGGGGCCGTGTACTTTCACCCCGATTACCTGGGTAACCCCCTGGTGTACTGCGGCTGCGTCGGCCTGATCCCGCTGGATAAATGCTTTGGGCAAACCCAGCCCGGGGACCACATCATCGCCCTGGGCGGGGCGACGGGTCGTGATGGCATTCATGGCGCGACGTTTTCGAGTGCCGAGTTGACCGACACTCATGCGGATGAGTTCAGTCACGCTGTGCAGATCGGCAACGCCATCACGCAGAAAAAAACCCTTGATGTCATTTTGCTGGCCCGTGACCCGCGCAACGACGATGGCACCCTCGGCAAGCCACTTTTTAACGCCATCACCGATTGCGGGGCCGGGGGGTTTTCCAGTGCCGTGGGCGAAATGGGCAAAGATTTGGGAGCCACCGTGTACCTGGATCGCGCCCCGTTGAAATATCAGGGCTTGTCGTACACGGAAATTTGGATCAGCGAAGCACAGGAACGCATGGTATTGGCCGTGCCCCCGCACAACCTGGAAAAATTACGCGCCCTGTGCGCCGCCGAGGATGTTGACTTTTGCGACCTGGGCGAGTTCGGCTGTGCCGATGAAAAAGGTGACCCGGTGCTTACCTTGAATTATCAGGGAACGCAGGTGGGTCGGTTGTCAATGCACTTTTTACACGAGGGCATCCCCACGCCCACCCGCGAAGCCGCATGGTCGCCGACGATCACTTCCGCAAATATCCCCGTCGCATCGCACCCCGCCAACCACCCATCGACGGATATCGGTTCAACCCTGTTGACGCTCTTGGCTCACCCCAACATTGCCAGCAAACATTGGATCATTCGCCAGTATGACCACGAAGTGCAGGGCGGTTCGGTCATCAAACCGCTGGTCGGCCCACAACAAAACGGTCCCTCGGATGCCTCCGTGCTTCGCCCCAAACTCACCACCCATCGCGGCATCGCCCTGGCTTGCGGCCTGGCTCCATCCTTGGGTGAAAAAACAGCCGGGGGGGATTCATACTGGGCGACGCTGGCCGCCATCGACGAATGTGTGCGTAACCTCGTCTGTGTCGGGGCCGAGCCTTCAGTAACCAAGGGCGGGGGTATTGCGATCCTTGATAACTTCTGCTGGCCCAAGTGCGACCCCGGCAGCGACCCCCGCAATTTAGGTTCGCTCGTCCGTGCTGCTGAGGCTTGTTATGACGGGGCCTTGGCCTATCGCACGCCATTCGTATCGGGCAAGGACAGTTTGAGCAATCAGTTCACCACCGAAGATGGCCGTATCATCGCCATTCCCCCGACGTTGCTGGTCACCGGGCTGGGCATGGTGCCCGATGTCCGCAAGTGTCGCAGCATGGACGCCAAGGCTGCGGGTAACCTGCTCATCATCGTGGGCAAAACCAGCAGCAACATGGGCGGTTCGCATTACCTGCAACTCACCGGCGATGCGTCCTTGGACCAGCGCATACCTCAGGTCGATTTGCGTGTTGGTCCCGCCACCGCCCAAACCGTGGCCGACCTGATTCATCAGGGCTTGGTGCAATCCGCGCACGATTGCAGTGAAGGCGGTTTGCTCGTGGCCGCAGCGGAAATGGCCTTTGCCGGGGGCGTCGGACTGGACATCGACCTCGACGGCCTACCCGTCGAACGTGAACTGGACGACCTCACCGCATGCTTTGCCGAAACCCCCAGTCGTTACCTTTTGGAAGTGCGCCCAGCCGACTGGGATTTACTTGCCAAAACCCTGCGCCAGGCGGATATGACTTTTGGTCAGGTCGGCCGATTTGCAACGCATGATGAACTGACGGTCCGTTGCCGACAGCATGGCCGATTGGCACAGGTGAAACTCAGCGACTTACGCCAAGCCTGGCTGGGGACGTTGGATTTTTAATCATTCATTTTTCATCGCATGTGCAATCACGCTTCAACCACGCCTGAACTTCACGTCCGGGTGAAGTTCAGGATTCTTTCATGGTGATGTTGATGAAAACCATCCTGAGCTTCGTGCAAAGCCACGAAGCTCAGGCGTGGTGATGGCATGGGCGCTCATGGCGCGACAGCCCAACGCCGCCACGAAGCTCAGGCGTGAAAAACACAACTTCGAAATCTGAAATCTGAAATCCGCAATCCAAAATCCGCAATTCAATAAACCCCTTCGACCACCGGCTTTTCCAGCGCGCCAAAGGGTCGCACATCGCCCACACCGTCCCATGAAAAGCCGTGTTCCGGGGCAGGGGGGCGGCGCATGGCTTCATCCCGTTCCAAAAACCTCGGCATGAAAAACTCTTTGGTCAGCGTGGTCAGTTCCACCCGTCCCCATTGCCCATACTCGACTGTTTGTGCCGTGTTCTGCGGGTTCACCACACGCAACACCGCCCGTGGCTGGGGCGCATGGTAGGTGATGCTGTAATTGTCTTGTCGTGACAACGGCTTGGAACAGGCCAGTCCCATGAGCGTGTTGCCGTAGGTGGGCACGAATTTCACCTGATTGTCCAAAACTTCTTCGATCAGAAATCGCACCATCTGCGGGGTCATGCTCGTGCCGCCGCAGAACACCCCCTTGATGCCCGCCTGAGCGACGTTGATTTTTTCCCCCAAGGCCTCAAGCAACTTCGGCGTGGTGAACAGACAGCCGATCTTGCGGTGCTGCAAAATTTCAACGCCTTGTTCGATAACGTGCTGCATGTACTGCTTGGCGACCTCGAACTGTTTGGCGGCAATGGCTTTTTTCACCCAGCGCGGGTCCAGGTCCACAAAGTAGCACGACCCGCCACGCACGTTGGCCAGGTGCTCAATCGCCAGGCGCAGGCGACGTGGGCCGGTGGGTCCGAGCATGAGCCAGTGTGCCCCCAGCGGGAACACATCATTGTCATAGCGTCTGCTGAACTCTTCGTAATCGGTTTTGTAATCGTCCCAGCCGATGCGTTGTTTGGGCATGCCCGTGGTGCCGCCGGTCTCGAACACATTGAACGGCCGACCCTCGAACTGTCGGGGCACCCACACCTCCGGCAACGCATCACGCAACACCTCATCCTGAAAATGCGGGAACCTTTTGAGGTCGTCGAAGGTGTGTATTTCCCGGCGCGGATCAAAGCCCGCCGTTCGCGCCCACTTGAGCCAATACGGACAACCCGTATCCGGCGAAAAATGCCAATCAATCATGCCGCGCACATGCGCGTCCAGTGTCTGTTGTGCTTGAATCACAGCGTTGTCGGAGTTGATTGTCATGGTGAACCAATAGTAGCAACGATCAGGGCCAACGCACGTGGATTTGTACGAGCCGCGACCGTAAGGGAGCGGTCATCCTCTAGGGTCGAGGCAGGTTAAAACCGCTCCCTTACGGTCGCGGCTCGTACATACAGTTGCCCTGCCAATTTTACTTGCAAAACCATCGATTTTGCTTGATGTTCCCCGGTTTGAACGATAATCTTTATTAGACAATCACTTGATGAACTTGGGTTGTTTTGGTTTCCTTTCTCGTTTGTGTAAGGGGCGTAGTCATGACGATGCTCATTCATTGTCCGTCCTGTCAGACCGCTTTACATGTCCCGGTGGGTTCCTCCGGTCGTCCGGCCAGGTGCCCCAGTTGTAAAAACAAATTCGCCATCCCGCACCCCAAACAAATCATGGAAGACACCGTCGCCGCCTGGCTGGTGTCCGACTTCATGAGCAAAGAAGTCCAAGAGGAGCGAGAAGAGGATGACGAATTGCTCAAGGAATTGTCACAGTTGGATGGTCTGCAACTCGATGATGATTTCGCTGATGACCGCGATGATAAAACCGATGCGCCAACCATCATTGCCCCCACACCAACTGCAACGCAAGGCCGAGCGACCACGCAAACATCGACCAACTCAGCCGCGGTGAAAGTTTCCGACGAGGGGATACCAACCCGTGTCCCGGCTTCGGCGCAAGCAAGTGCCGCCGTTGCTGGTGATGCTCCGTCAACGCCTGAATTAGCAGTGCCGGTTGCTTACGCATCTGCGTCGGTGGCGCCGCCTGTCGCTCCGCCACCATCGTTTTACTCAGCCGGAGCAGCAGCCCCTGCCGCCGAACCCGGCACCAGCAAGCCAACATCGACTGACCCATCCGCTGCTGCCTCCGCCAGGCCAGCTTCCTCATCCGCTGATACGTCATCGTCTCTGGCCACTGCTGCAACCTCAGCCGATACCGCGACTGCCTCGGTTGTCGCCGCCGGTGCTGCCACCGTAGTCGGTGTCGCAGCCGCTGCAACCACCAGCCCCGCTGCAACCGCAACAGCCGCGCCTACGGGATTGGACAGCAACGCCGCTGTGAAACCCAGCATCGTTGTGCCCGCAGCCACGGTCAAACCACATCGTGCAGTCGAGTCCGTCGGTTCGATCTTCCCCACTCAAATCACCATCACCGGCCCACGTCCGCATCTGGCCGTGCTGGAAATCAACCAATCCGGCGTCAAGTTCGCCTTCGATTCCATCTGGCTCGATCTAATCGCCTTCCGTGCTTCGATGCCTATGCGCGGCGTCTTCGGCGGCAACAACACCCGTGAAGACCTGCGCGCCCGGCCGATGGTCTGGGCTGATCGTTCCGGGGCTGTGATCCGTTCCGTATCCGATGTCGAAACCCGTTACGAGCAACCGCTGTTAGCCAACTGGAACCATCGTGACATCATCAACGCCATGGGCATCATCGAAGGTCTGCCCCGTCCCTTCTGCAACCCCATGCCCTACTTCGTGGACAAATACCACCTCAACATGTCGCTCAACTGCTGCACCTTCAAACGGCCCGACGGCGGACTCACCTGTGAAGTCATCATCGCCAACGGCGACGTCGCCATGGAATGGTTGCGCAATGTCAACGGCATGTGCGGCCCGGAATTCGAAGCCCTCCAACGCGAACTGCAAATCATTCACTCGGACCGCTGGGCACTGCTGCCCGAACAGGTGCGCCAGCGCGTCACCGTCTGGTGCCGATTCCAGACCCGTGAACGCTTCGAGCTTTACTTAAATGATGCGGAAATGGCCAGCCGTGATGCGGGTTTGGCCGGGCTGGTGGTCACTGATCGACGCATGATCTACCACAAATTCCATCACAACGGGCAGGTCGATCTGGCCAGCCCCGGCACGCTCATTGTGAAAAAAATCGATGAAACCTTCCAGCTTTACTACGAAGGTTGGAACATGCCCGGCCACCGTGTCAAACTCATGAAACTCAAAACCGATGATCTGACCACGCTCACCACCACCCTCGCCGCTCACCCCACTCTGCAGGTTCAACAGCCCGAGTGATGCGGTGATTTGGTCATTTGGTGATTTTTGAATGAACCACGCCTGATCTTCATGTCCACATGAAGATCAGGATTCTTTGTCAAACCGATGATGTGGCACCGCCGCCCCCGGCGGTGTGCTGATTGAAGGTGACCAACCCAGCCGAGGGCGGCTGGGCTACATCATCAGACGCGACAAGTCGCGGCGCTAACAATGATCAACACTCGACCACTGGCTCGGTTGCTTCTGTTTGCCGATAATCATCATGGCACACAAGGGGTACCTGATGCAGTCGATGACGGATCAATTTCAAGTCACGCCGCTGGTGGATGGCATCGCCATCGACCTGCCTGGGCGAAAACTCGGCAAGGCTCGCTGGGCGGGGTTGTTCCCCATCGTGTTCGGTCTGTTTTTCAGTGGCTTTGCCATCTTTTGGACCCTGGGCGCAGGCGGGTTCCTCGGTGGCAAAGGCCCTTCGGGTTGGTTTCAATGGTTGTTCATGTTGTGGGGCGTGCCCTTTATCCTCGTCGGACTCGTGCCCATCGGCGCGGGCTTGGCGATTTTCATGGGACGCAGTCGTATTGAAATCACCAGCGATCAACTTCGCCACATCGAAATCGTCGGCCCATTCCGCAAACAATGGCGACGATCCCTGCACAACCTTACCACCCTGCGTATCGCCGGCGGACCCGTGAAAGTCAACGACCAACCGGTCACCCACGGACCACTGGCGGACCTGGCCGGCATCCGTGCTGAATTCGCCGACGGCAAACCGATGCTGCTGGCCCTGGGCTACTCACGCCCGTTGATGATCCAGGTCGCCAAACAACTGGCTCGACAAATGCAGGCCCGCACCGGTCAAACCCCGCGCGTCGTCGATTTTCATGGCGATATGGACGACCTTCCCAAATTGGAATCAATCGGCACCACTGCTGACCCTATCGCAGACAAAGCGACTGTTTCTTCAAACCTTGCCGATACATCGGTCACCCGTGAATCACTTTTTCCTGCTATTGCGGTGAATCGATCATCAGCCGATTCCGCATCATCCGCCTCGACCAATGACATCACAGTATTGACCGAATCACCCGAGCATCCGCTGGAGGATATGGAAAACCTGGTGCAACCACCCACCAGCAAGATCACCGTCGAAAAGCACAACGACGGCATCACCTTCACAATACCCCCGGCGGGACTTTTCAAAGGCTCACATGGTTTGACTGGCTTTGCCATCATTTGGCTGATTTTCGTGGGTGTTTTTACAGGGTTGATGGTGACAGGCGGTTTATCCAAGACATCCTCGCACCAGGGGCATTGGGTACCCATAGCCGTGATTACCCTGTTCTGGCTGGTGGGGCTGGGCATGTTGTACGTCGGGGTGAGCATGGGCAGACGACGCGCCATCATCGATATCATCGGTACTCCCGGCTTACAGCACACCATGCTGCTGATCACCACCCAATCGCTGGGCAAACCCAGGCAACAGGATTGGCGCCGCGATCAGATCAGCCAGATCACCTTGGGCAACAGCAACATGGAAGTCAACGAAAAGCCTGTCCGTCAATTGCAGATCATTGACATTCACGGGAAAAAGAAAGGCTACTTTACCGGTCGGGATGAAACCGAACTCTATTGGTTGGCAGCCGAGCTTCGGAAGGCGACGGGGACGATACGAACTCATGTTGGCTTGCTGATATGAAGGGGGGGGGATACACTTTTTTTGAGCAGTTGTGAATGTTTGCCCACGCCCAGTGGCACGCCACCTTAGCTCAATTGGCAGAGCAGCGCTTTTGTAAAGCGCAGGTTGCCGGTTCGATTCCGGCAGGTGGCTTTTTCGCCTCATGTCGCCAACCTTCGCTGGATCAATGTGCCCCATTTATAACCATCCTTCCCCGAACTTTGGGCTGGTGTTGTCCCGTCTGGCAGTAAGTCGCCTGCTTACCAATGCCTATTGTTTGGTGAACCCCTGATTCCGTATCCCCCTGTGTGACGATAAACTATTTTTACTCACCAACGATCCTCGATCATAAGGTTCCCCCATGACCCAATTTCCCTCAAGCCCCAATTCCCCCGGTTCCCCCGACCCCTCAGCCGGTCGCACGCTGGTGGACCCATCGCCGCTGCCACCACCACCACCGCCGTATGCGGGTGCGGGGCAGGGGGGACACGGGGGGCAACCCATGGGCATGATGCCGCCGTCGTATTACCCACCACCGCAGCAACCCAAACGATCGGGCATTTTGGCGCGATTGGCCACCGGGTTGATCACTTCCGTACTGCTTGGCTCGATCGCACTCAACATCTGGCTGGGGGTGTTCTTTGCCTCGTCCATGAAAGTCGGCCCGCATGAAGTCACCTTCAGCGAAGGCGATGCCACCCGTCGCATCGTCATTCTGCCCATCACCGGCACCATCGGCGACGATAGCGCCACGTTTGTCCGTCAGTCATTACGTGCCCTGCGCACAGCCGACAAACCCGAAGCTCTGATTCTGCGCATCGAATCGCCCGGCGGTGGCGTCGGCGCTTCGGATCGTATCTGGCATGAAATCGAAAAATATCGCAAAGACACCGGCGTCCCCATCGTCGCCAGTTACGGTGATGTCGCTGCCAGCGGCGGGTATTACGTTTCCTGTCATGCGGATCACATTTTCGCCGAGCCGACCACGCTCACCGGTTCCATCGGCGTGATGTTCATGTCCTTCAACGTCGAATCCCTCATGAAAAAAATCGGGGTCGAAGCGACCATACTCACAGCCGAGACTTCGCCGGAAAAAGATTTGGCGAATAACACATTTCGCAGTTGGACCGAAGCTGATCGCAAGGTGGTGCAGCCGTTTTTGGATCAGACGCATGAACTGTTCATGAAACGGGTGTTTGAAGGCCGACGTCGTGTGCTTAAAGATTTGACGGAAGAACAGGTGAAACTGGCAGCCACGGGTCGGGTGTACAGCGCCAGTGAGGCCCTGCAAATGCGCTTGATTGATGGCGAAGGTTACCTGGAAGATGCGATCACCAAAGCCGGTGAACTGGCGCAACTGCCTGCGGAGGTGACGCCCAAGGTGACGATCATTCGTTCGCAAGGCGGCCTGTTGCAACAACTGGGTATCACTCACACCGGTGGTTTACCCAATGCCAACTGGTCACCGCAACAGGTGCGCAGTTGGCTGATCGATGTGAGCACCCCGCAGATGGAATATCGTTGGCATCCGCAGCAGTGATTGTTCACATCAATTTGATGTTGTTACTCAGCCGTCATCGATTGTGTAGCCCAGCCGCCCTCGGCTGGGTCAAATGGTCGAGTCAATCGTAACGGTTAGCGCCGCGACATGGGTGCCACTGGCAGCTTGCTGCCAGTGTTATGCGGATGATGCGTCGGGTTGCCCCATCGAGACCCATCGGCAGGGGCACTGGCAGACAAGCTGCCAGCGGCACGCTTGTGTATCAAGGGTTGCATCAAGACGGCGGATACCATCCGCCGCTTTGTTCATACCACCGCCGAGGGCGGCGGTGCCACAACAATTCAAAGTCGAGCGCACACAACCGCCTTCACCGCTGCCCGATCGTCACCACACTGCGCCCGCGCAGGGTCACCTCAATCTCTGCTTCCATCATCCCGTCGTGGCGTTGCAGGGTGACGGGTAATTCATGCGTTTCTCCCACCCAGCGCAACGTTGCCAATACGGAGTCATATGGCCATGCAAATCGCACCAGCACCGGGATGGGTTGACCTTGCTGTCGCCAAGCGGCGATGGCCTTTTGCGTGTCCACCGGGTCGGGTCCGAAACTCACATACCGCACCGTCGCATCCTTGCTGCAACGAATGACCAATCGACCCGCACCGTTGTAAGCAGCCTCTGGTAACAAGCGGCGCAAATCCACCTCGCGGGTGGCTGCACCGGTTGCCTTGATCAGCACAATCTGCTTTTTGTCCTCATCCTGATACGCCACTTCCCACCAGCCCGTGGTATGACTCACATACACCCGAAGCATGGGCCTGGCTTGCAAATCCAACTCGACCGTTTTCGCCAAGCCCATGTATTGCTGATCCGCTGCCACGGTTACATACGCATGACCGTCCCCAAACCGAGCGCGTCCCTGAAATGCTTCCCAGCCTTTGCCTTGGTGTAATTCCTGCGTTGCCCCCGGCGGCATCGGCTCATCCAATCCGCTCACCTCACTGGGGTTGATCACCATCGTCATCGAACCATCCTCATGCCGGGCCGCTGCCGCATAAACCCCCTGCATCGGCTGACCATCCACCCGCTGCATCGACACCGCAACCTTACGCCCATCACGCTGCGCCAGCGTCAGGTAATCGGCCACTACGTGGTAACCCGCACGGGGGTTGCCCGTTTCATCCATCAATCCATACGCATGTGCATCGCCCCCGGCATGAAATAAACTCACCATGCTTGCGTCCCCGGCCAACAGTCGAGCCATGCCGCGATTGGTCAGGTCTGCCTGTAAAAACTCGGTGCGCATCGGTGTGGTCCACCATTCACTGTTGAACCACGGCGAACCGACTTCGTTGTTGTCGATGGGTTTGTTGACCCCATGATTGAACAGCCAACCTTGCATCTGCCCATACACCACGTCCCACCCGGCGCTGCGACCGGCATACGGGTGCAGCGGGATCGTGTCCGTATCGTGCAACACGCCCGCATGAAGCAGCTTATTCATGAAGTCGTCATGGTGCCCGGCCAAGCCGCACATGGTGACCGTCGCCCCGGGGTCCAGTTCACGAATGATCGGCGCAATGCGCTGGTACAGGGCGATATATTCTTCCGCACTGCCGCGCCAAAACTGACTGATGTTGGCTTCGTTCCACAATTCCCAGACGTGGATTCGATCACCATATCGGGCCACCATTTCGCGCACCAACTGTTCCCACTTGTCCAGGTTCGGCACCACCGTGTGCGCTCGCCAGGCACGTTTGCCTTCCTCCAAACGTTCCGATGGCACCGCAGCCCATTCCGGGGTGTAAAGCAGTATCAATTCCGTTCGCGGGCTGACCTTCAATTGATTGGCGATCAATCGATCCATGAATTCAAACCGTTTGGGGTCATCGGGCGGACCGATTTTCTGCATCTGACTGTCGCCGCGCATGCTCGACCATTGCTGCGACAAGGCTGGGTCGATGGGGCTGGGTTCACCTGCTCGCACATTCTGAAATCCGCCGTTGAACCCAATCTTCCAGCGCGGCTGTTCCCCATGCGCCACTTCCACCTGCACGGCATCGAAATACACCGGCAGCGTCCCGGCATTGAAAATCGTCACTTCCCTTGCTTCACCCGATGCCTCTGCGATCGGCAGATAAATGATGCGGGTAAACTCGGCGGCCACATCCTTCAAATCAGCCGCCTGAAAATTACCTGGTCCGCCCGCGTCCACAAAATTGAAAACCTCGTTCCATGCGGTCGTATCCCCAACCTTGACCCCCAGGCCCGCCCCCGTGGCCATGTACGCACCGCGCACCCGAAGGTACAGGGGTTGATTGTTACCCACTTCGGTCACTCGAAAACGCAACCTCACACTGGCGCCTTGATCAAGTCGGCGGGGTAGTTTCATTGACCCCGACTGGCCGCCTTCATCGGCATCCAACAGCAACGATTGACCGGTTTCCAACCCACGACCCAGTTCCAAGAGTGACCCGTTGAATTGTCCCCAGCGCATCACCGGTTGCGCGCCCATCGGTTCAACCCCAGCCGTGGCCGACAAGGTTGTCAATGGGTCCGGCGGGGGGGTGCTCTCCGATATTGCCGACTTTTCAAAATCGCTCAGGTTCACCCGACCTTCGCGCAGGTCACCGGCCAACCGTACCATGCTGATGACCATTTCACGACCAGCCGACCATATGGACGGATGGCTGTTCCCGGTGAACAGGTCACTGCCGCTGATGATGGCCAATCGTTTGCCCGAGCGCGCCACCCAAACCTGTGGCATCGTCTCCCGGTCGTCCATCCGAAAGCTGCGTATCAAGGGGTATATCTCACCAGTGCCCTGATCCGACTCGGTGGGTATCACCCAGCGATGCGGCAGCACCACCTGGGGCAACTTGGGTGCCTGTGGTAAATACTTTTGCAACAGCGCGGTGACTTGGTGATGTCGTCCCTGATCGTGCTGCCCCGGTGAATAGACATAGCGCATCCCCACATGATGCAACAGGGCTTGTGTTTCCCACGCGAAGCGCGGCTCGCCGGGTGACAGTCGCCATTTGCGATCATGACCTGTGCCGACGGCTTCCACACCCATCAGCCACGGTATTTTTGCGGCCAGTACCACGATCACGCCGCCCTGATCGGTGAACCGTTGCAGGGGTTCGATGCTTTGGCGCGGGATGATGTCGCCCTGATGAATGAATACATCGAATTGTTGCGCTGAAAATTGAGCCGGGTCCGCCACCTGATCGCTGGTGACTCGCTTCACGGACATCCCCGCCTCGCTGAGCCACTGGGCAGCCTGATCGTGCAGGTCAAAGCGAATGGTGAACCGACCTTCATTGGTACCGAATTGCGGGTCCCACACCGCCACGCGCAGGGGTTGATCGGCAGTTTGAGCTTGTGCCTGCGTCATGAGTGACCAACAGGAAAGACAAATCATAACTAAGCACAACATCTGCAATTTCATGATGACTCCCGTGGCATGCAGGTCGGAAAATTGACCCTCGACCGCCGGTTTCCACCTGCGGCTATAGAAAATTGCATGATTTTTTAAGCACCGATCTCTTTATTTCGTTCCCGTTCGCTCCGGGAGAGTCCCGGATTCGCTACAGCGAAGGCTAGGCTGCAAGCGTGGCAGTTTTTTATACTTCTCAATTCAATGACTTATCCCTCACAGGCCCTTACACGGTCTCAATGCCTCGGTCGATTCTGCCCGATGCCCTGCAACCAAATTGAAATAATCGGCTCACGGAACCGCCAATCACAATCAAACAATCAAACAGTTACTGATTAAGTCGCCACAATATTTCGGGAAAGTTGTTGAGTTGGCCCACCGAGTTAGGGGTTGCAGAGCCGATGGTGGTGCCGTCAGTGGGCAGTATATTTTCCGGTGCGGTACCTGCATGACCGTCAGCGAACAACACGTTGGCGGCTCCACCATGTCGTAGGCTGATACGCTGCCACAAGCCGCTGACGACGTACAGCCCATCATGAATCAGCGCCAGCCGTGATGCTTTGAGGAAGTTCGTCGGGCGCTGCCACATGGTGTTGGTATTGGGAGTCTGCAGATTAATGTTCACCATCGGGAAATAAGGGTTGTATGCGTCGCTGGTGGGTCCGTTGACGGCGTACCAGGTGTTGATGGCAATGGAAAAATCGGATGTACCGGCAGCACGCCAATAGCGTTGGTTCAATGGGTCGCGCTTGGCAGCCGGGTTGCCTCCTGACCAACGATCACTCAAGCCCTCTGGGCAGCGATACAATGAGCGGGTAGTGCGATCCTCGTTGGGGTTGGCATCAAAGGTGACATTGCGGGCCGGACCGTAATCTCCTGCCGCTAGAATTGAGGCGTAACTGGCTTCAAAACCAGTGGTCGGCAGCAGCGCTCGTCCGGGGACTACATAGTCTTTGGCATCAGCCTGGTACCCCCCCATGGCGATGAACACCTGCTTCAAATTGGACAGGCAAACCGAGGTGCGTGAGGCAGCTCGTGCCGCACCCAAGGCTGGGAGCAGCAACGCCACCAACAAGGCGATGATCGAAATCACCACCAGCAGTTCGATGAGTGTGAAGCCTTGTCGTTGAACATGAACCATCGTTCCGCGCATCGTCGGTGAAAATGACCGTTTCATGTTGCAGACTCCGAAAAAAAGGTGCGTTCGTGGACGATCACATGAAAGCCGGCGACAAGGGTCAGCCTGTCGCAGGCAAGGGGTGTTTATCAACGAACTTGGGCGGTGCGACGTCGCAGCATGAGTGCAGCCGCTCCCGCACACAGCAAACTCAGCGATGCCGGTTCGGGAATCGCCAGATTGATGTTATCGACCTGCAGCGACCGGTAGTCCGCGACGTTCGCGGTTTCCACCCAGATGAGACCGAAGTCACTGAAGGAAAACGTGCTATCGCGGAAATTGAATACGGAATTACCACTGCTGTTGACCTGTGTCACACCATTAACCTTCAATGTGTAGGTTTTGGCGCTGTAGTTCATGACTCCGGAAACAGTGACCCATTGTCCGGCTGCCACGCTATCCAGGTCCAGGCGATTGCTGGCCGTGGGGATGGCTCCATCGACCGTGACGGGGATACCCGTGCTACCGTCGAGAAATTGCAGTTGACCATCGGTACGGAAAGTGACCATTGCAGCACGTCGGCCTTCAGTGGACCGTCCGATTTGAATGGTCGTGGCCACATTGCTCGAGATTGCAGTACTGTCGGATCCGCGACGCAAATCAAAGTTGAAATCGTAAGTGCCCGTTGCAGGCAACACAGTGCCCGTCAGTCCAAAAGCGGTGGGATTCGGGGTGATGCGTACATTTGCCGCCGCGGCGGTTGCCGGGGTTTGCAGGTAACGTGCGGTGGGCGATGCACTGGGCCCTTCAAAACCGACGAAGGAAAGCGATCCGCCCGCCCAAGTCGCACTTACGGCCGGGTCTGTTTTGCCCGAAATGACGGCCGTGGGAAAGTAAGGCGGGTCTTGTTCAAAGGTGATCGTCGCCCCCGAGGCGATAGCCGACATCGACAAAGTACTCAACCCCAAACCCCATACCCAGCTTCGTATTCGCCGATTCGCGGACAAACTCATCGTGCTGCGCATGACACAATCCTCCTTAAAAAGATGATGATGAAACAGGACCCGTGGTCCGACCCTTGACCAACTGAAGGTCAATCGTCGCCGGGGGCACGGGCTTGGATGGATGACGCATTTTGGTAAACAACCGTTCCACCGCCAGGCGACCCATGTCCTGATTGGGCAGTATCAGCGTGGTGGCGGGGATGCCAATGGCGTTGAGGGAAATGTCATAAAGACCAATCAGCGACAAATCTTCGGGAATACGCAAACCCAATCGGCCGGCGGCGAGCATCAGCACCGCCACCTCGCTGGCGGAATAGCAGATCACCCCGGTGGGACGATCCGGGCATTGCAGCCAGGCAATCGCTTTTTCGACGCGATCATCCTCCAACGGATGACGCTCGTAATCACCGCCGATGCGACAGCCCAGATGTACCACTTGTGGTTGCAACCCTGCCTGGAGCATCGCCTGTTGATAACCCGTGGCACGGTCGGTTTCACTGAAGTGACCGCTGCGATGAAGCAGTAAAAACGCAATCCGTCGATGCCCCAGTTGCAACAGGTATTGCGTGGCCTGAACGTAACCGGCGATTTCATTGGGGTAAACACAATCGTTGTTACGCTTGATATTGATCCAGATGGCCGGGATGCGATGTCGCTCGAGCATGGCTGGAAAACGCTCCGGCACGTTATGCGTGTAGTTGATCAGCACCCCCTCGGCGGAATGCTGACGCAGCACATGCGGCAGGTATGTGTCATCTTCAATCCGGTCCTGCGGAATTCGGCTGACGGTCAACTGCATGTCGCGCGTCACCAGCGCATCGTGAATACCAGCGATCAGCGGTGACGATAATCGGCTGGTGCCTTCGACCGTCGATAGCCACAAATCAATCGACCCAACCCGCCCGGTCCGCGTGGCTCGTGCAGCCGTGTTAGCGCGATACCCCAACTCCGTCGCCGCTTCGATCACCCGTTGTCGGGTATGCGGACTGTAACTGGCTGCCCGCCCGCCCAGCACATGACTGACCGTCGGCAGCGACAGCCCGGCTTTGTCGGCAACCTGTTTCAAGGTAATCATGCAGGAACCTCATAAAAACTAATCATGACGTTATGATTATAAAACATAACGTTATGAAGTCAAGTAAAATCGTAGATGCCCATCACTAATTCATGGTGGGATCGCCACAAAGAACGGGGGCGAAGGTTAGGGTGAAGGCGTCTGTGGTGATGAGCGAAACAGAGAACACCTTATTTCAAGCCGCGCCCTCACCCGACTCGTCCGCCACTTGCGTGGCGTAACTCGTCACCCTCTCCC
>CAYRTH010000025.1:0-28051 GCA_964427135.1 uncultured Phycisphaeraceae bacterium | reverse complement strand
GGTTCCGTCGATGCTGCGGCCCGGATCGCTGCATGTGCAGGCGGCGGCACGCATGGTGATTTCCGATTTGCTGTTTGCCCAGAACGATGCCATCGCCAAGCAGAAACCCAGGCGCGTGGTGTTTGACCCGGCCAACAATCGCTATCGCGTCACCGATGCGGCAGGCAACACACTGAGCGCCAACTGGAAAGGTGTCGGCAGTGGAACCTATGTCGTCGATTTCAAAACCGACAAGCGTTTTCAGGGTGTCAGCATGGGCACGGTGGAATTTGACGATGACAGTTTTGTGGAATTCAACGAACTGGGTACGCCCAACTTCGGCGGAACCATCGATTTGAGCGGTGGTGGGCTTCAATATCAGATCACAGTCACCGACATGACTGGAAAGGTTTCGGTGGCGAAGGTGGAGTGAATGAAGAAGTGGCCAAGTGGCCAAGTGGCCGAGTGGTCGAGTGAAGAAATAGTTAGCGCCGCGACTTGTCGCGTCTGGGGTGAACGGCAGACGCCCTCACCCTCACCCTCTCCCGGTGGGAGAGGGGACAGACAAGTGCAGGAAAAGTTAGCGCCGCGACTTGTCGCGGCTGATTTCAGGGAATGAAGACGGATTGGTTCACCAGGGATGAATCGTTGTCGGGTGGGGTCGGTCGAAGTGAAGCCGGGGATATGACTGTGCGGAGGCAACCACTGTGCTATTGCGCTGGCTGGAAAAATCACGCTGCCCGATCGGCTTGGAGGTGGGCGGGAAGATGGTGCGCGCATTGCAGCTTGCCCGGCGGGGGGATGGTTATCGCGTGATGAGTGCCGGGTGTTCGGTGTTACCCGGCGAGCTGCCTGCGTCGGGGAAAGATCGGGATGATGCGGTCGAGGCGGCGGTCAGGCAGGTGCTGGGGCAGGGGGAATTTTTCGGCAAGCAGGTGGTGAGTTGTCTGCCGGCGCATCAGATTCAATATAAAAACTTACGTTTGCCGCGCATGCCGCACGAGGAGCTTTCGGCTGCGGTGGAATGGGAAGCGACGGATCGGTTGCAATTGGGCGCGGATCAGGCGGTGGTGCAATTCTTCAATGCGGGGGAAGTAAGGCAAGGCGATGAACTGCGGCAGGAAGTGATACTCATGGCGGCGCCGCTGGCGCTGATTGAGGATCACGCGCGAATGCTGCTGCGCTGTGGTTTGCATCCGACGGCCATCGACGCGGTGCCCTCGGCATTGTCAAGGGCATTATCGAACCCTGTGGATGCGGGAGCGGATGCGGCAGCACAGTTCATTTTGGATGTGGGTCACAGCACCAGCAAGGTGTTGGCGGCACGACAGGGCAAGGTTTTATTTTTCAAACTTATCGAACTGGGCGGGGGCAAATTCGACCAGACGGTGGCGGCACGACTGGGGGTGTCGGTGGCGGAGGCTGGGGAATTACGAAGGCGTTTGATGCGACAAGGGGCGGAAGGGGAAGGCGATCAGCCGATGTTCGGGTCATCGCGGCGCGAAAGCATTGATCGTGCGGTGCAGGAGGCTTTGCGACCGTTGTACAGCGAATTGGCGACGGAAGTGGGGTTGTGCCTGCGATATTACAGCGTGACGTTTCGCGGGCGCCGCCCCGAGTGTTTGCACATGGCGGGCGGTGAATCGTGCGAAGCGACCCTGATGAAAGTGCTTGAAGAGGAATTGAAGGTGAGTGTGCAGGCTGCCTGTCCGTTGCAGGATGCGGACCTGGCGCAACTGAGTTTGCTAAGTGGGGACAAAAGCCCGCATCACGCGGCATGGGCGGTGTGTGCCGGGTTGTCGATGCGCAAGCCCTCGTCGTCGGCAGTGCCGGTGCGAGGTGCGGCATGAACCAGATTGATTTTTTACCCGCATCATTTTTACAGCGACAGGAACGCAACACGCGATTGTTGCGGCATGGGTTGATCGTCGGGCTGCTGATGCTTGCGCTGGGCGGTGCACATTGGATGTTGCAACAGCGCACGGAGCGACTGACGGATCAGGCGGCGTATATGGAACAGGAAGCGCAGGCGCTTTCGATTCAGATTGAGGAATCAGCCCGGCTCAATCGGCAGCGCACGGAATTGATACGACGATTGCGATTACAGCAGGAATTGATGCCGCCGATGACGCCGTCGCAGTTGTTGGCATTGATTGGCGAGGCTTTGCCGGAGTCGTCGAACCTGGTGAGTTTGTCACTGACGGACACGACGCCGACGATGCCCAGTAAGCCGACGGGAACCAGTGGCGCGGAAGGTGGCGATGAGCAGGGGCGTGGGGTCAGTTCAGGCGCGACGGGTCGGCCACGATCGACGATGCAGATATCGCTGGTGGGTTTGGCGCCCAGTGATGTGGAAGTGGCGAACTTTTTTGGCGGGTTGGTGGAGCTGCCGGTGTTTGAAAATGGCAAGTTGTTGTACAGCAGGCCAACGCGGATCGGTCCGTTGTTAGCCAGGGAGTTTCGGGTGGAGTTGGAGGCCCCCTTGGATCGACGGATCGTGCCGAGCCAGAAGGTACGGGGACAGGGGGTGGCCGATGCCAATTGATCGCAGTCGAGCGCGGTTGCTGCTGGTGATGCTGGGTCTGGCGGTGGTGTTTGCGGTCGGGTCATGGTGGCCGGCGCATCATGAACAGCGTCGGCTGTCAGAGCGCATCAGCCAAGCACAGGCGAAGTTGCAAAGTGAGCGGTTGGGGCTGGGGGATTTGCCGGCATTGGTGAAGGAAATCGGCGCGATGGAGCGCGAACTGGCGGTTGGGCCCAGACGGGTGCCGACGAACAACGATGTGGCTGAATTGTTGCGGTCGCTTTGCATGTTGATGGATGAACATCAACTGGTGGATCAGCAGATTGTGACGCAGACGATTGTCAGTGGCAGGGATTACAGCCTGATGCCGTTGCGTTTGGAGTTTCGGGGATTGTTCCCGCAGGTGTACGGATTTTTGGAGAAGTTGGAATCGCTGCCGCGCATGGTACGGGTGATGAAGGTGCAGGTGAACAGGGACACGCCGGATCGGGTGACACGGGTGCAGACGGTGTTGGAGTTGTCAGCGGTATTTGCGCCACCCCGGGAGGGTAAGCCATGATAAAGAGGTGGGGGAAAATACCGTGGAATCGCTGGGGCATCGACCGCAAACGTGGGTTGCTGGCGTTGGGGTTGATAGCGGTGGCGCTGCTGTTGTGGGGTCGATTGATTTTGAAAAATGCACCGCGCACGGCATTGGCGGACCCCAAAGAGGGTCAGGTGGCGTTACAGACGTTACCAACGCGCCAGGCAGCGGCGCTGACCCGTGAAGTTCATTTGCAATTACCCAAGGGTGGCAAGCGTGATTTATTCGCCATGGCGGAGCATCGATTCGCACGAACGGAAATGTCTCCCGAAAGTGCGCAGACGGCAAAGTCGGTGGGTGAAACATCCGATAGCGATGTAAGAACACGGGCAGTGCAACAGGCGGCGATGGCGCTGCGGTTGCAGACCACGATTTTGGGGACGCCCCCGCGGGCCATGATCGACGGGCAATTGCTTGGTCCCGGTGAAACGATCAAAGGCTTTGAAATCGTGGAGATTCAGCAACGAGAAGTTGTGCTCCAAAAGGACGGCATCCAGGTCCGCTTGGAGATGTGATTGAAGAACCAGTGTCGGTCCTCCCTCAACGCACCGGAGGCTCGCCCCAATACCGGGGCAGGAGTAACTTGTCATGAGTAATCGCTTCACGCAGATGTCGGCCACGGTTTTTTTTTGCTCGGTTGGTAGCGTTTGTAGCACATGGGCAATCGCGGCCCCTGGGGATAGCCCGGCAGGCTCGGTAAGCCCGGTAGCGCCGACGACGGTGCCGGCGGACTTGGACAAGGGCGTGAAGGTCGGGTCTTTCGGCCAGATCGACCTGCATGTCAAGGATCAGGACCTGACCAAGATTCTGCAACTGCTGTCGATTCAGAGTCAGCGCAACATCATTGTGAACAAGGGCGTGAGCGGGACTGTCACCGCGGACCTTTACAGTGTTGATTTTTATGAAGCGATGGATGCCCTGCTTTTGGCCAACGGACTGGGCTATATCGAGAAGGGCAACTTCATTTACGTTTACACGCAGGAAGACATCAAACGCATCAAGGATGCGGAACGCAAGACGGTGATGCGGTTGTATCGGCTGAACTATTTGAATGCCGCGGATGCCAACACGTTTATCAGCCCGCTACTTTCGTCAGCCGGCAAGATTCAAGTCAGCGGTGTAGCAAACCCCGGCTTTGTGCCCACGACTTCCGATGGTGGAGCCAACACTTTTGTTCACACCGATACCATCGTGATCACCGACTACGCGGAGAACCACGAAGAAATCGCCAACCTGCTCAAACAGATGGACATTCGGCCCAAACAGGTGCTGGTGGAAGCGACGGTGCTGGGCGCCAAGCTCAGCGAAGCCAATGCTTTTGGTGTGAACCTGTCGATATTGGCGGACTTTGGATTCGGAGAACTGGGCAGTACGATTGGAACTGTATTCGGAGCGACCACCCCCGGCTTCGGCGGTGCAGGCGGTTCGGGAACCGGTGTGGAATGGGGCAACATCATCGCCAAGGAAAACAGCTTCCGCTTCGGTGTTCTGTCGGAAAACGTTGCTGCGTTCATCGAAGCGCTCGACAAGGTGACCGATACGACGATCATCGCCAACCCGAAACTGCTGGTGCTCAACCGACAGAAGGCCAACCTGCTGATCGGTTCGAAGCTCGGCTACGTGAACACGACCACGACCGAATCGGGCACCAATCAGAGCGTTGAGTTTTTGGATGTGGGTACCACGCTGTCACTGCGTCCATTTGTCAGTGATGACGACATGATTCGGCTGGAAATTCAGCCCAAGGTTTCGACCGGTGAAGTTCGGATCGAAAACAACCTGACGATCCCGGAGGAAGACACGCAGGAACTGACGACCAACGTGATGGTGCGTTCGGGTCAGACGGTGATTCTGGGCGGGCTGTTCAAGGAACAGACGACGGTGGCACGCAAACAGACGCCGGTGCTGGGGGATATTCCGGTGCTGGGCAATGCGTTCAAGGGAACCAGTGACGATACGACCCGTGATGAATACATCTTTTTGATCACGCCCAGTGTGGTGAAGGATCAGGCGATTTACGCGGCTGGTGAACGGATGAAGGACAACGTGGAACTGGCAAGGGTCGGGGCACGTGAAGGTTTGTTGCCCTGGTCACGTAGCCGACTGATTTCATCGCATGTGAAGAATGCAAGCGAAGCATTGGAACGCGGCGACACGGACAAGGCCCTGTACAGCGCGAATATGGCGTTGTCGCTGGACCCGACGTTTACCGAGGCTCGGCGGATTGCCGAGGGCATCACCAACCAGCGCGTATTCACGCCGTATGACAGTGTGCTGGAAGACACGGTTCGGGAAGTGCTGCACAACAACACCCCGGCCATGGAACCGATGCCGACGACCCCCGATCAGGGCAACATGACCCCTGCCCCCGGAAGCGCCCCGACGCAAGGTGCAGCCCCGATGCCCGCACCGGCACCCGAAGCGGCGGCGCAGGGGACCGAACCTGAAGTACCAGCGGCTGCCAACCAAACGGCGGCGGTGGACACGACCGATGCACAAACGCCGTCGGCGGAAGCGAACGTTGTGAATGAGCAAGCGGAAGCTGTCGGCGAACAACCTGAAACGATGACCGAAGCGCAGAACCCGATGGAACTGCCTTGATGGGACATATGCACCACAGAGGCACAGAGACGCAGAGGAATTCAGCGAACCGTGAATTGCTTTGACAGGGTTTGGTTTCAAACGAGCCGCGACCGTCAGGGAGCGGTGGTTTTGACCGGAATACCGAACCAAGAACCGCGCCCTCACGGTCGCGGCTCGTCAGGTCTCTGTGCTTCTGTGGTGATTGGTTTGTGGCTCGAAGGCTCGTGAGAGGAGAAGGCAAGGAGATGACGGTATGCAAAAGCAACTGGCTCGTACTGTTTTCATTTCAATCGCACTGCTGGCCCCGGTCGTAGGGATCACCGGCTGTGCGAGCACCGTTGATGCCGGTCACAAAGAGGCTGTCAACAGCGCCAATCAGCGTTGGTATGACCTGCGCTCGCGTTTGCTGGTGCAAACGGCCCAGCGGCAGTTTGACACCGGTGATTTGGACCAGGCGGAAAAGACGTTGCTGGATGCGCTGGCAACGGACCCGAAAAACCCGCAGGTGTTGTTGCTGTCGGGTCGGGTGATGCTCGAACGCGGGCAGTTGGAAAAGGCGTACCGGTTTTTGCAGTCAGCCATCGACAGCGATGACAAGTTGGCGGAACCGCATTACTACCAGGGCGTGGTGTTACAGCGCTGGCAGCAGTTTGATGCAGCATTGGTGGCTTATGAACGAGCCTGCAACCTTCAGCCGGATCACGCTGGTTTTCAATTGGCCAAGTCGGAAATGTTGATTCAGGTGGGTCGGGCGGATGATGCGCTGGAGTTGCTGCGCAGTCGGCTGACTTACTTTGATCAGAATGCAGCGATTCGCAGTGCGATTGCGCACATTCATTTGATGCGTAATGAGCCGACACAGGCGGCGGACTTTTTTCGTCAGGCCCTGGTGATTCAGCCGGAGAATGTGCAACTGCTGGAAAACCTGGCGCTGGCGGAGATCGCAGCGGATCAGGCGGAACAGGGTGTCAAGCATTTGGAACAGTTGCTGACCCGCAAGGATTATGCGGGGCGGACGGATTTGCAGCGGTTGCTGGCACGGGGGTATGAGCGGTTGGGTCGGCCGGCGATGGCGAAAAGTGTTTATTTGAAGTTGGCCAAGGATCAGCCGGAGGAGGCGGATCACTGGCTGAGGTTGGGGGAAATCAGTTGGGCGATGAAGGACGTCAAAGGCGCGTACTTCGCAGCGCAGCGATGTCTGGCATTGTCACCACGCAGGTATGAAGCGCATTTGTTGTCAGGGTTGTCAGCCCAGGCTTTGGGGAAACTCGAACCGGCGATCAAGGCGTTTGAGCAGGCGGCAGCCCTGGCGCCCAAAGATGCACGGGTGCTGGTGTTGCAAGGGTTGGCATTGGAACAGGCGGGGCGGAGCGAGGAAGCGGCGAAAGCATACCAGTCGGCTTTGGAACGCGAACCAGAGCAGGAAAACGCGCAACGATTGCTTTCAAGATTGGAAGCGGCAAAAGAGCGGTGAGGGAGGGAATTTCGGATTTCGAATTTGTTTAGCGCGGACGCTTTGCGTCGGCGCATGGGTGCTGAGCACTTCAGGAAAGGACGATCCTGAACTTGCTCACAAGCTCGCAAGTTCAGGCGTGGAGCCATGGGTAAAACAGGAGCAAGACTGTGGATTGGGGTCGTGGACTGAGTCTGGTTTTGGGTGCGCTGGCTGCGGTGGGCGGCGGGCTGATGTGCATCACGCTGTGTGCGAGCAACCCGGACCTGACGGATTACATCACATTTGCCGGGGCATCATTGGTACTGGGTTGTATTGTCGGATTGGTTCATGCGATATTCGCCAGTCGGCAGGAAGCGGCGATTCGACAACTGACCACGCAGATCAACAGCACCACCAAAAGCTCAGCGGTAACAACGCTGAATCGGCCCAGTGAGGGGTTGGATGAACTGGCGCAATCGGTCAGCGGGGCGCTGGCGCACCTGCGGCAGCGGATGGATGGGCTATCCGCCCAGAAACGTGAGCTGGAAATTCAACTGCGCATTTCGGATGCGGAACGTCAGCATGCGCACACGGTACTCAATTCGATTGCCGACGGTGTGCTGGTGACCGATCCGTTCAATGAACTGGCGCTGGCCAACGAGGCGGCAGCGCGGGTGCTGGGGTTTGATTTGGAACAGGCGATGCATCAGCCGGTGGAACAGGTGGTGCACGATTTGACGCTGGGCAAGTTGATCAAGGACACCCGCGAAGGCGGCGACACGGCATTGCGGAGGCACGTGGAACATCGGTTGCCGCTGGAGGGCATGCAGGCGGTGTTTGATGTGACGCTCAAATGCGTGGTTGGGTCGGCGCAACGGCGCACTGCGGCGACGGAGCCTTGCGGGGTGGTGACGATTTTGCGCGATGTGACGCATGAGCGTGAAGTGGCGGAAATGAAGAGCGATTTCGTGTCGAGTGTGTCGCATGAATTGCGTACGCCGTTGTCGAGCATCAAGGCGTATCTGGAAATGCTCATCGACGGCGAGGCGCAGGACGAAACCACCCGCCTTGAGTTTTACAACATCATTTCAGCGGAAGCGACGCGGTTATCCCGGCTGATTGACAACATTTTGAACCTGAGTCGGATTGAGTCGGGCGTGGTGAAGGTGCAGAGGGAGCAGGTGAATTTGCCGGCGCTGATTCGGGAGGCGATGGATGTGATCGCGCCGCAGGCCCGCGCCAAACAGGTGAAAATGGAAGATGTGCCGACGCCGCTGTTTTTCCAGGTGTTTGCGGACCGGGACATGATTTTACAGGTGCTGCTGAATTTGATGAGCAATGCGGTGAAGTACACCCCGGCGGGCGGGAAGGTGACGGTGTCGGTGCATGTGGACGATCACAGCCGACTGGTGCACGTGTCGGTGACGGATACGGGGGTGGGCATTCCGCCGGAGGCAATTCCGCATTTGTTCCAAAAGTTTTACCGCGTTGCCGAGCACAAAAAGATGGCCAAAGGCACGGGATTGGGGCTGAACCTGGTCAAACAAATCGTTGAAACCGTGCACGGCGGCAAAGTCGGTGTGACAAGTGAGGCGGGCAAGGGCAGTACGTTCACGTTCGGCCTGCCGATGGCCGACAATGGATATTAGGGTCGTATAACAACCGGTGGCGACCCACCATCGTGGGGGAGGATTGCATGATGAGTCGATCAAAACCGTTGATTTTGATTGCTGATGATGAGGTGCACATTCTGCACGTGGTGAGTTTAAAGCTGCGCAATGCGGGATATGACATCATCACGGCGGAGGACGGAGAAGAAGCGTATGAACTGGCAGTGAATCGTCACCCGGATTTGGTGATCACTGATTTTCACATGCCGTTTGTGACGGGGTTGGAGTTGTGTCAGAAACTCAAACAGGAAAGCAGCACCGCCGGGATACCGGCACTGATGCTCACGGCCCGCGGGTTCACCTTGCCGGGCGAGGCACTGGAACAAACCAATATCACGGGGGTGTTATCGAAGCCGTTTTCACCACGTGAAGTATTGGCACGGGTGGCGGAACTGGTCGGTCAACCGGCGCACGAGGATGCGGGGAACGCAGCTTGACGCAGATGCACCTTCAACCCGGCTCGGATGTACTGCCCACCCGGCTGCGGCAGCGATTACGCGCCCTGGGGGTGACGGTGTTGACGGTGGACAGCGATGGTCGAACGCAACCGGTGGATGAATGTCAGTGGTTTGAAAATACCCTGCGCCAGGCGCCGGTGTTAGTGGCTGCGTTGCGCGAGGCCTGGCCGGCGCTGCTGGAAGTACAGGGTTTGCCGGTGGAAATGTGGCCGGGGCTTTGGCTGGTGCCACTGCCCAACCCGCGTCGGCGACGGGTGAATCACGACAAGCGCAGGCAGGCGATGCCGGTGGCGCTGCTGGTGACGCCGGAGTTTTTGACCAGCGATCAGTTTCATTTGCTCTGTGGCCAATGCCAACTGGATTACCAGTTGACGCTGTCACGGGTGAATCATGATCGGCTGTTCAGTGCTGCGGAAGTGCAACGATTGGCAGCGACGATCACCTGGATGCAACAGGATGTCAGCGAAATCGACAGGCGGTATCACGAACTGCAAACCATGGGAACGCAGCTTGGCGAGTCGTATGAAGAATTGAGTTTGCTTTACAAGTTATCGACGGGGATGACGCTGGATCGACCGCCGATGCAGTTTTTGAGCGAAGCGTGTGAGGACTTGCAGCAGACGGTGGGATTGAAGTGGATGGCGATTCAGTTGGTGGAGGATCAGCCTGCGCTTAATGAATTGTCGGGGCAGGTGATCACGGCTGGGCCGGTGGGTTGTGACAACCTGATGCTCAAACGCATCGGCGCGATGCTGATGCTGCGTCAGGGGCCGGGGTCTCCGCCCTTGATCGTGGACGATACCGGGACGTTGCAGATTCAGCATTTACCCAGACTCGCGCGTGATTTGCTGGTGGTGTCATTGGTGCGGGAAGATAAGTTGCTGGGCATTTTGATCGGCGGGGACAAGCTCGATGGTCAGCACATCAGCAGCATCGACAGCAAATTGTGTTCGTCACTGGCGGCGACGCTGTCCATGTTCCTGGATAATTTGATGCTGTACGAGGACATGTCGGCAATGTTCATGGGCACGCTGCATGCGCTCACGGCTTCGATCGACGCCAAGGACCGGTACACGTTTGGTCACTCGGAGCGCGTGGCATTGCTTTCACGGCAACTGGCTGAGGCTGCGGGATTGGATGCGCATACGACGGAGCGCGTGTACCTGTCAGGATTGGTGCACGATGTCGGCAAAATCGGGGTGCCTGAACATGTGCTGTGCAAACCGGGACAACTGACGCCCGATGAGTTTTCGCTGATCAAACAACACCCGGAAATCGGCGCCCGGATTTTGCAGGACATTCGCCAGATGCAGGACTTGATTCCAGGCGTGCTGTATCACCATGAACGGTGGGACGGCCAGGGGTATCCGCATGGTCTGTCGGGCAACGACATTCCGCTGTTCGGGCGGTTGATCTGTCTGGCGGATTCGTTTGATGCGATGAGTTCGACGCGCACGTATCGATCATCACTGACGCACAAGCGCGTGCTGGAAGAAGTCAGGCGGTGTGGTGGTTCGCAGTTTGATCCGCAATTGACGCAGGTGTTTTTGCAACTGGACCTGCAGCCGTTCGTGGACATGATCCAGAAACACCAAACCCAGCAGCGTGTGCATACCCGGCCCAGGCTGGCGCGATCGGCATGAGGATGCGACTCGGCAGCGCGAGGGGCCAGTGACAGACATGATGACAGAGCGAGCGAGGCACTATGCGACTTTCACATGAAGATTTCGATCACACGACGGTGGTACGGGTACATGGGGACCTGTCCGCTGATGATGTGAACTCCTTCCGCAAACTCATCGAAGATCGACTGAGTCAGCAGACCCGTGATTTTGTGCTGGACCTGTCGGAGATGGACACGCTGGATTCACAGGGCCTGGAGTCGATGTTGTGGTTGCAGGAACGTTGTGGTGAAAAACTGGGGCAGGTGCGATTGGCGGGCGTCAGCGCCCACACGGAAAAAGTGCTGGAAGTGACACGATTGCTGCCGCGTTTTGATCGACACCCGGATGTCGATTCGGCGCTGAAAAGTTTGAGGATTTGAAATGACGGCTGTGAAAACGACAACCTCGCCCCGACCGGTTGCGGCGCTGGACCGTTCATCAGATCGGCTGCCGGAACGCAACGTGCGCATCGGCGACCTGCTTTTGGAAAAGGGGCTGATTACTTCGGCTCAGTTGGAGCAGGCGCTGACACATCAGCGTGAAAGCGGTCAGAACAAACTGCTGGGTGAAATCGTTGTCGAGCTGAAATTCGTGAGCGAAGAACAGGTGATGGAGCAACTGGCACTGGCGTATGGGATGCCGTTTGCGAGGGTGTCGCCGAAGGTGGCCGACCCGAAGGTGATCGAGTTGTTGCCGCGCGATTTTCTGGAAAAGAATTGCGTACTGCCGATGTTTTTGGTGCAGGGCAAACTGACGGTGGCGGTGCACGAACCGACCAACGTTTTTTTGATCGACGAAATACAAAGGCTCACGGGTAACTCTGTACAGATCGTCGCGGCCACGGCCAAAGACATTCGTTCGACCTTGCAGGTGTATCTGCCTGCCGCCAACGTGTTCGTCATTGACGAACTGGTGGAGGACATTCAGCCCGATGACCTGACGGTGGTGGAAAAGGAAATCGCCGACCTGGCGAGCCTGGAAGACGGCGCCAACAACTCACCGGTGATCAAGCTGGTGAACTACCTGATTTTCAGCGCGGTGCAGGAAGGTGCGTCGGACATTCACATTGAGGCGGGCGACAAGCGACTGCGCGTCAGGTTCCGCGTCGATGGTTCGTTGTTTGAAAAAATGAAGCCGCCATATCAGATGCACGCAGCGGTGGTCAGTCGTATCAAAATCATGTCGGGGCTGGACATTTCCGAGCGGCGCATTCCGCAGGACGGCGGGATGACCGTGCTGATCAACAAGCGCCCGGTGGACCTGCGTGTGTCCACCATGCCGGGGAAGTTCGGCGAAAAA
Source organism: uncultured Phycisphaeraceae bacterium (assembly GCA_964427135.1). Classification (GTDB taxonomy): domain Bacteria; phylum Planctomycetota; class Phycisphaerae; order Phycisphaerales; family Phycisphaeraceae; genus JAJXSS01. The sequence continues at coordinate 15,856 of CAYRTH010000025.1, read as the reverse complement.
GTGGTGATGCGCGTCATCGACAATCGCAACGCTCAGACATCATTGGAAACACTGGGCTTTTCGTATGCGATGCTGCAACGCTTTCGTCACCTGATTGGGCAACCCAACGGCATCGTGCTGGTCACCGGGCCGACGGGCAGCGGTAAATCGACCACGCTGTACGCAGCCCTGAATGAAATCAACAACGACACCGTGAACATATGCACGGTCGAAGACCCGGTGGAATACAACCTGGCGGGGGTGAATCAGTTTCAGGTCAATGACAAAGTGGGGTTCACCTTCAGCGGCGCACTGCGATCATTGCTGCGACAGGACCCGGACATCGTGATGCTCGGGGAAGTACGCGATCAGGAAACGGCACGCATTGCCACGCAAGCGGCACTCACCGGGCACCTGGTGTTATCGACATTGCACACCAATGATGCGCCCAGTGCGGTGACGCGACTGTTCAACATCGGGGTTGAGCCGTATTTGGTGGCGGCATCGTTGCGGGGGGTTTTGGCGCAACGATTGCTGCGACGGGTTTGCATGCACTGCAAGGAGCCGGTCGAAATCACCCCGGCAGTACAGCGCACCATGCAGCAACTGGGCGATGGTCAGGGGCCTGCGATTGAAAAAGTGTATCGAGGCAGGGGTTGCCCCAAGTGTCACAACACGGGGTACTCGGGGCGGTTGGGTATTTTTGAATTGTTTTCGCCCGATGATGAAACCCTCGATGCCATCAGCCGAGGGGCGCCGTTGCAGGAATTACGCCGATTGGTGCGGGCTGGCGGTTTTGTGACGCTGCAACAGGACGGGTTGGAAAAAGTGAAAGCGGGATTGACGACGATGGAAGAACTGCTCAATGCGACGGAGATGAGCGGATGAGGCAAGCAATACAAATTTCGAATTTCGAATTTCGAAAGTCGAATATTAAGAAATGAATGTGCGTCGTTAAACAGCGCTGTTGATTTTGCGTTTGCATTAAATCCGAAATTCGAACTTCGAAATTGGACCTGAACGTCGGCTGGTCATGAAACTTTAACGAACGACTTATCACAGAACCGTACTTATGCCACGTTACCTTTATCATGCTCGTGACAACAAGGGGGAACTGGCCACCGGTGTCGTCGCAGCCGCGACGGTCGATGCGGCGGGTCAGTTATTGCGTGGCGAGGGCAAGTATGTGGTTCGCTTGAAAGAAGTGCACGAAGAGGAGAGCGACCCACAGGTGCAATCGGTGGCGGATCACAGTCGTCATGTGAAACGACAGGATGTGATTTTTTTCGCGCATCAGATGGCGATCATGATTGAAACCGGGGTGCCGATTTCGGAGGCCTTGGACTGTGTGACCGATCAGGCGGGCAATCCGCATTTCAAGGCGGTGATGACAGCCGTGGCCGATCATGTGCGGGCGGGTGGCGAGTTGTCGGTGGCGTTGCGCAAACACCCGCGCGCGTTTCCGCCGATCATGACGAGTTTGATTCGCGCCAGTGAAATTTCAGGCACGATGGCGACAATGCTCGAACGCATCAGCCAATATTTGGACAAGGAAGAACGCACCCGAAGACAGGTCAAGGCGGCGCTGACGTACCCGCTGATCATGATGAGCGTGGCAGTGTCGGTGACGGTGTTTTTGCTGACATTTGTGCTGCCAAGGTTCACTGCCATTTACGCATCACGCGGGGCGGCATTGCCCACACCGACGCGCATACTCATGGCGGTCAGCAGTGCGCTGGTGGATCATTGGCAGCTTTGGCTGATCGGACTGGGCATTACCCTGGTGGCTGGTTGGTTGTCGTTACGTACAGCCACGGTGCAGCGATTGGCGGATTGGTTGAAGTTGCATGTGCCGGTGCTGCGCACGTTGTATCAGCAGTTGTATTTATCGCGGTCATGCAGGGCGCTGGGCACGATGCTGACAGCAGGCGTGTCGGTGTTGGATGCGATTGACATCACGCGACAGGTGACGCCCAACGTTTATTTTCAGGACTTGTGGGACAAGGTGGACGACGCGCTCAAACAGGGTTTGCAGTTGTCGGACCCGATGGGTGAAAACAAACTCGTGCCGCGCAGCGTGGTTCAGATGATTCGCAGCGGTGAAAAATCGGGCCGATTGGCGGATGTGCTGCAAAAACTGGCGGTGCATACGGAAGAAGAATTCGATCATGCGGTGAAAAGCGCGACGCAGTTCATCGAGCCGATGATGGTGATTTTCATGGGCGCGCTGGTGGGTTTCGTGGCGATATCACTGCTGTTGCCGATTTTCAATGTGAGTCGCGTCGTGTCCGGCGGATGATGACGGAGGTGGTATCGCACCACATGAAGCGAGCGCCTGGCCAAGGCCTGGCGCTAAACATTTTGAAATCACGCGCCATCGTTTGAATTGTTTAGCGCCCGGCCTCCGGCCGGGCGCGTGAACCGGTTGTTTTCGATGTCATTGCCACGATATATCATGTGGTGATGGTTCGTGCATATCACGTTATTTGGGGCATGTATGGTTTCTGGTTGCCCAATGATCCACGGGGTTCATGGTCGGATTATGTGCGGTCGTGGGAATTGCTCCGTTTTGGTTCAGCGACCCAGGTGCAAACTCGACGTTCGCTGGCGCATGAGCCTCACGATCAGGCCTTGCGCCAACAGGCACGTGAAGCCCTGCGATATGCACCGGTGAAATTGAGCGGATTGCAGGCACGCAGCGCTGCCGCTGGGTTTGCCGAGTTTGTTCGTAAATCAAATCTGGCGGTTTATGCCTGTGCCATATTGCCCGATCATGTTCATATGGTCGTGGGTCGGCACGAATACCCCATCGAACAAGTGGTGATGGGTTTGAAAGGTTTGTCGACCAAACAATTGTTACGTGACGGCTTGCATCCCTTGGCGAACTCAGCAATACCTGATCAACCACCGCCATCGCCTTGGTGCGCCAAATGTTGGAAGGTGTTTTTGAATGATGATGGGCACATACGCAATGCGATTGGTTATGTCCAAGACAACCCAATGAAAGAGGGGTTGAAGCCGCAACGCTGGTCGTTTGTGATGCCATACACCGGGGAATAGACCATTGTCGAGCATCCGCGCAATTGGTGTACACCGGTTTACGCGCCCGGCCAAGGCCTGGCGCTAAACATTTTGAAATCACGCGCCATCGTTTGAATTGTTTAGCGCCCGGCCAAGGCGTGGCGCTAAACGTTTTGAAATGTCACGCGATGGGGCGCATCAGTTGCGTAAGCGGCGGGCGCAGGTGAGGGCGATGGCGATGGCGTCGGCGACATCGGGGGGGCTGGGTAACTGGGTGAGTCGGCATTGCGATTGCACGGCCCGTTGCATCTGCAATTTGGAGGCGTGGCCGTAGCCGGTGATTGCTTTTTTCACTTCCGTCGAGGGCAGATGATGAAGGGTGAGGTTGCGTGACGCAGCGGCCAGCAGAATGACGCCGCGGGCGTGGGCCATGAGTATGGCTGTGCGCGGGTGCTGGTAATGGGCGTACAACTTTTCAACCGCCAGGTGCGTCGGGTGGTGTTCGTCGAGCAGTTCGCCCAATTCGGTGTGCAATTGGTGCAGGCGAGCTTCGAGCGAAAGTTTGGGTGAAAGGCGAATGACCCCGGCTTCGACCAGGCGTGGTTCGAAGGTACGCAGGGGCAGTTGCACCAGGCCGTAGCCGGTGATGCGCAACCCGGGGTCGATGCCCATTACAAGCATGATGTGGTTATATGAAAACTGGAGCATGATTGCGAATCGTTCCGATAACTCAAAGGGGATGTTTTCGATAAGGCACCAATGCCCATGAGTGATACTGCGCCGACATCTGTGTTGGTGAGGGAGTTGTTGGACCGGTCTGCCCGGGGTGATTGGCCTTGGGTGGAGCGGGCGATGGCGACATGGGGTGAGCCGCCGGGGGATGCGGTGCTTTTACAAGTTGCGCGACAGTGCATGCAGGGTCAACGATGGGGGTTGGGGTTAGGGTTGATGCAGCAGGTGCGTCAGCCGGAGGCGGAGTTGAAACTGCAACGATGTTTGGCGGGCAACCTCGCGGCCATGCAAAAGCATCGACCGCACACCTATCAACAAATCATCAGCAACACGGACCCCTGTCAGTATCAATTGATCAAGGGCGAGGGTGATCGCTGGGCCATCGTGCAAAGGCCGACGGACGGACAGGGATTAAAAATCGGGCCGATGCCGCTGGCGATGCCGGAGGAACCCTGGCGCCGATTGCTGGAAGCGGTGCAACCCCCCGACAGCATCGGCCATGCGGTGGCGCTGTGCGGGTTGGGCGAGGGGTTGTTACTCAAACACCTGGTGCCGCACCACTGGATTTTTTGGGGCATGTTCAGGCTTCAGCCGCTGGTGTATGTGATTGAACCCGATGTCGGCTTGGTGCTGCATCATTTCATGATTCACGATTGCACGGGCATTGATGGACCGATCGAACGCGCAAATTGCTTCTGGCTGATCGGGCCAGGGTGGGCGACGCAGTTGATGCAGTTGCTGGAAGCGCGACCAACGCTTCGATTTCCGAAAATCAAAGTGCCTCAGGGTCGGCTGGGCAAGTCGATCAGCACGGCATTGGACCCTTTGTCGGACCAATATGTTGATCAACTCAACACCTGCCGTGATCGACTCTGGCATGAATATGAAGCATGTGATGTGAAAACACTGATCGCATTACTTGGCCCCAACCCGCCGCGGCAGCCGCGGGTGATGCTGATCACTTCACGATTAACGACGGTGTTGCAATACGCCAACCGTGATTGTCAGAAGGCGTTTGAGGCACTGGGTTGGCAGACGCGACTGTTGATTGAGCCTTCGGAATATGAAGACACCACACCGGGGTACATGTTGCGGGAAATGCAGGCATTTAAGCCCGATGTTGTTTTCATGATTGATTCACTACGGCTGCATGCATCGAGCGTGTTTCCGCCTCAGGTTTTGCACATGGGCTGGGTGCAGGATGACTTGGCCAGACTCATCAATATCGAAGCGGGTCGCAGTGTTGGGCCGCTCGATTTTGTCGGGTTGCCGGCTGGGCCGTGGTATTGCAAAAAATTTGCGTACCCGACTTCGCAGTGTATTTTTTTGGACAAACTGACCCGACCGGTGCAGCGTCCGGCTTCATGGAACAGCGAGGGTGATGATTTGGTGTATGTGTCCAACAACGGCAAACCTATGGAGTTGGCGTTGCGTGAAATGATTCAGCAATACCAGCAAGCTTCGCCGGTGGTGGTGCAAATAATCGAAGCTGTGGGCGAGCATTTGCAGCAGGTGTATGAGGGTGGCGGGCATCTGCATTCACCCAATCAAATTCGTACTTTCATACAAAGCCTGCAACCGCAACGTGGTTGGAAAGTGAACAACCCGCAGGCATTGGACCAATTGGTCACGATGTTGTTCAACAGGCTCAACAACACGATGTATCGGCATCAGGTGGTGCGGTGGCTGATCGATCTGAGCAGACGTCATGGGTTGCAATTATCACTGTACGGGTCGGGCTGGGACGAGCATCCGGAATTTGCCGAGTATGCGCGGGGTCGGGTGGCTTACGGATCGGACCTGGAACAGTTGACGCGAAAGAGCAAAATCAATTTGCAGGTCGTGCCGTTTGGGTGCATGCACCAGCGTTTGCTCGATGGATTGGTGGCTGGGGGCTTTTTTTTGGTGCGGGAACACCCGTGGGATCGATTACTGGCGACCGTGTGGGGTTTGGTGCAATCGACCGGTGATGATGATCGGTTGGAATTGGCAAAAGTGTTGCCGCGTTTGCAACCACGGTCACAGCAGCAATTGCGTGAAATCGCGGAGTTGTACCGGGTGATTTACGACGACACGGATGATGACCCGGTGCGACGATGTCGTGACATGATCGAGGCGGGTTGCCAGTTTATGCTGCAACCGTTTCCAGCCATGGACGATACGTTTTTCACGACACCCGCGCAGCTTGAAAAACAAGTGATGCGTTATGTGAACGATGCCTCGGCCCGACGTGAAATTCAACAGCAACAATGCGCCTTTGTCGAGGCTCATTTAACCTATCAAGCGGGACTGTCACGGCTGATGAAAGTGGTGCACCAGCGGCTGGCAAATCAGTCGATGTGCATCACCGCAAAAAATCAATCAATCGCGCCATCGGCGACAGGGTCTGATATGGCGACTGGGGAGGCCCAATGCGCCTGAGTATTGTCATTGTCACACACAACCGTCGTGAGGCTTTGTCGCGCACGCTCAGCAAGGTGACCGGGCTGACGGATTTCAATTCCGATCAGCATGAAATCATCATCGTTGATAATCACTGCACCGATGGCACCGATGCAATGCTGCGCAGCGATTGGCCGGGGGTGATTGCTCTGCGCATGAAGGGCAATCAAGGCGCCTGTGCCCGCAACCATGGCATGGCTGTGGCACGGGGCAGTTACATCATGTTGCTGGATGATGACAGCTACCCGTTGGGGCATACGTTGTCGCAATCATTGCATTACCTGGATGAGCATGATGAGGTGGGTGCGGTGGGCGGCAAGGTGAGTTTGCCGGACGGGCGATGCGAGGCCAGCGCGATGCCCACGGTGATCATCAACTGCGGTACGGTGCTGCGCAAGTCGGCCCTTGATAAGGTCGGGCTGTTCCCGCTCGAATTCATTCGTCAGGCGGAGGAATACGACCTTTCATTTCGACTCTGGCAGGCGGGTTACCGGGTGGAACGGTTTGAGGATTTGGAATATTGCCACGAAAAATCACCAGCACAACGCATTGCGGGATATATCCAGCAACTGGACCTGCGTAACAATTTGATTTTGGCGGAGCGCTATTTGCCGATGCCATGGCGGGCGATATTTCGGGAGGATTGGACACAGCGATACTTCGCGCTGGCTCGCCATGCAGGTAACCTAAGCTGGGTGTGGCGCGGTTGGCGACAGGCGCAATATTGGCGGTGGCGCACGATGTTGACAGGGCGGAAAGCAATGTCACCTGATGCGCTGGAATCAATTTTTGGCGTGAATGACCAGGCCCAGCGCATTGCGGATTGGGCACGGTTGCATCAAGTGAATAAGGTGTTGATTGCCGATGTCGCCAAAACGATTTATGTGACGGTTCATGCCTGTGAGCGGGCGCAGTTGAACATCGCGGGAATCGCTGATAATCAACCTGCTTTTGCGGGCATGATGTATCGTGGCCTGAAGGTGATGAATGATCGTGAAGCGGCGATGCAAAACCATGATGGTGTCATATTGGCGAACGTGAACCCGGCCCAGGTACAGCCGCGATTCAAGGTATTGCAATCCTGGTCTGACAAACCGATATTGACCCTTTGGCAGCCGAGGTTTTTGCATGCTCAAAATCAACGCGCCGACGGGTTGCAGGCCGCGTAAAGGGATATCAACCATGCCCGACTCGCAGAACAACCCCGACGACATCGTGTTTGATCGGCCGGCTTCATTGGCGATCAATGATGCCCGTGCCGTCACGCTGCGCACCTTACTGACGCAACTCGACCCGGCCCGCACCTGGCGCACCGCGCTGGATGCGGGTTGTGGTGTGGGTCACTTTGCCCGACGTTTGCACGACTGGGGTTATCGCGTGGTGGGGTTCGATGGTCGTGAAGGCAACATCATCGAAGCCCGCAAAAGGGTTCCCTCCGCGGTGTTTCACTGTTTTGATGTCGAAGACCCCCATGTACGTCAACTCGAAGCCTTCGACCTGGTGTTGTGTTTCGGCCTGCTGTATCACCTGGAAAACCCCTTCGCAGCGGTGCGCAACCTCGCGGCCATGACCCGCCACGCACTGATTTTGGAAACCATCATCGCCCCCGGCGACGGCCCCACCGCGGCGCTGGTCGATGAGTTTCGTGGGCAAGACCAGGGCTTGCGTCACCTGGCCCTGATCCCCACGCAATTGACCTTCACCAAAATGTTGTATCGCAGTGGTTTTGCCCATGTGTATCAGGTGCGCGATCTGCCCGATCATGATGACTTTCGCGCTTCACCGACCGAACATCAAAAGCGCACCATGCTCGTTGCATTGCGCCAATCGGTGAATCAGCCGGGGTTGATCACATTGGCGGATCATCGTGAACGCTGGTCCAACTTATGGGAAAAATGAAACACAGCAATGGCAACCCCCTCTTTGCATGAAAGCATGAACACACCACTACAACCAGTCGTTGTACCCGCCAACCCCGCAGGCGGTCCGCCGCCCACGCCTATCAATCTGTTCGGCGATCGTCATATCGAATGGTCATGGATCGCTGCTCACATTCCCCCGGTCGCATCAATCACCCATACACGACCCGCCACGAACAACGCATCGCCACCCACCGCTCTTGAGTTCGGCCCAGGTGACAGTTGGCTGGGGCTGATCGCGGTGCACAAGGGTTACAAGGTCACCGCCATCGACCTGCAACCGGTCAACTGGCCGTATGTCGAACCCAACCTGCAATTCATTCAAGGCGACCTGATGCAAGTCGAAAAACCCGGCGCCCCCTATGACCTGGTGATCAACTGTTCGGTGATTGAGCATGTCGGATTAGTCGGTCGTTACGGCGTGGAAGCGCAGCAAAACGATGGCGACCTGCAGGCCATGGGTCACTTAAAAAAATTCATGAAGCCAGGGGCGACGATGCTGCTGACGATTCCGGTTGGCCGTGATGCACTGTTCGCGCCGATGTGCAGGGTGTATGGTGAAAAACGTTTACCCCGATTGCTCGAAGGTTTCATCATTCTGCAGCAGGGCTATTGGTTGAAAGCGCCCAGTAATCATTGGGTGCGCTGTGAGCGTGCCGATGCCCTTGATTACCAAGCCCACGCCGGGGACAACGATTGGCGTCGCAATGTGTACGCCCTGGGCTGCTTTGTGCTGCGATCATAAGGAAGTGGTCAAGTGATGGTGTTTGTTTAGCGCAGACGCGTTGCGTCGGCGCATGACGCCGAGGGCTTTAGCCCCGGATCACGTTGTTTCAATCACACAAACATCCGGCCCTGAAGGGCACGGCGTCATAATCACTATTACACTCAGAGACTTGCCTTGACCGATAAAACTACTGTCTTTTTGCCGTCGTTCGTGTCGTCGTGGTTTCATCGCAAGGATTTCAACCATGCCTCTGCCTCAACCCCCCAAACATCTGTCCATGATCGGTCAGGGCAAACTCGGCTGCCCCATTGCCGCCGCCTTGGCCACGCGCGGCTTTGTCGTCACCGGCGTTGATACCGATGCCCAGCGCGTTGACCTGATCAATCAACATCAGCCGCCGATTCACGAACCGGGCCTGCGTGAACTGTTGCATCAAGCCAGCCCCAACTTTCACGCCACGACCGACCTCGAATCAGCCGTGCGCCAAACCCAGGCCACGATGATTCTCGTACCCACGCCCTCCGGTTCCGACGGCGGCTTCGTGCTCGACAGCGTATTGGCTGTATGTGAAAAAGTCGGTGCCGCCCTGCGTACCAAATCCAGCTACCACCTGGTCGTCATCACCAGCACCGTCATGCCCGGTTCCACCCAAGGCCCGATCCGCCAATGCCTTGAACAATCATCGGGCCGAACCGTCGGCCAAAACCTGGGCCTCTGCTACAGCCCCGAATTCGTCGCCATCGGCTCGGTGATCCGCGATTTCCTTCACCCGGACATGCTGCTCATCGGCCAGAGCGACGACTATGCAGGCGACCTGCTCGAAGCCATCGGTCGTCAAGCCGCGCTGACGCAGCCAACCTTGTCACGCATGAACTTCGTCAATGCCGAACTGGCCAAAATCGCCGTCAACACATTTGTGACCACCAAAATCACCTTTGCCAACATGCTCGGGTCGATTTGCCAGAATCTGCCCGGGGCGGATGTCGATGTGGTGACCCAGGCCATCGGCATGGACAGTCGCATTGGGCGCAAATATTTGAAGGCAGCCGTGGGCTACGGTGGTCCCTGCTTCCCGCGCGATAATATCGCCCTGGCGGCACTGGCCAAAGCCACCGGCGGCAACAGCGACCTTGCACAAGCCGTCGATGCCAGCAACCGTCAACATGCGGTGCGATTGGCGGACATGGTATGCGCTCAGGTGCAAAACCTGTTACCCGGTTGCGGCGCGACCGTGGCAGTGCTGGGTTTGTCGTACAAGCCCGACACCGATGTGATTGATGAATCGCAGGGCATCGCCCTGGTCAAGGAATTGCACTGGCGAGGCTTGCACGTCATCGCTCACGACCCGGCTGCGTGTGGCAACGCACGCCAAGTGCTTCCGCCCTCGGTCCCGGCGATCGAGTCACTGGAGGAAGCAGTGCATCGCTCGGATGTGCTGGTGATCGTGACACCCTGGGCATCATTCAACGCTATTGAAACCATGGACCGCCCCCGACGCAGTTTGCCCCGCATCATCATCGATGCCTGGCGCATGCTCGACCCCCGGAAACTGCAACAGGTCGATCCGACGCTCACCTACATCGCCCTGGGTCGCGGCCCGGTGTCGGCCACATCGGCAACTCAATCACTCTCTGTTGAAGCCGCCTAAACCGCCATTACGCCAAGAGGCCAAGTCGCCAAGTCGCCAAGTAGAAAATGAAATCACCGACAACAAACCTGGCAAAGATATTTACACAAAATCGCCAAGCACTGCACAAGGATTTTCATACAAGCCGTTGTCTCTTCTTGGCGTCTTCTTCACTTGGCGTCTTGGCGTAAAAGGGGCTTCTCGTTTTACGATAACCCGATTGCCGACGCATCGCGCTGGCTGAGCATGCCCCCGTCGCTGCGATGTTTCACTGTGCCATCGCGTTTCCATGATCGTTCGCAGCGGGGTTCATGACGCAGGTCTGTCACCGTCGGCTTATCGATGCCTTCACGCAATTCGAATCGACTGATGCCGCACAGGTCCGCCAGGTCCACCGGGTCAAACTCGCCCAGTACCTTGCCCATACTCATCGGCCAAACCAGCCCGATATCCAGCGGGTTGTCGATGCCTTGCTGCGACCGCGCATCTTCGATCGTTTTGAGCATTGCATCGCGCAGGGTCATGACCTGTTGCCAGTTTGCCGTCACCGCTAATTCCACTGGTTCGGGGAACAGTGCCAGGTGAATGCTGGGGGCCTCTTTGCCGTAAAGCGATTGCCAGGCTTCCTCCGCCGTGTGCGGAATCAGGGGCGCCAATAACAGCAGCAAGGCATCGGTGACGATGGCCATGGTCGCCTGCGTCCGACGTCGGCGCGAGCTTCCGGGGGCATCGCAATACAACCGGTCTTTGGTGGCTGACAGATACACCGCGCTTAGCGTCGTATTGCAAAAGTTAAACAAGGTTGCGTGCACTTTGGGGAAGTCCAGTTCGTCGTAGGCCTTGGTGACCACCGCGATCAACTGGTTGAGTTCGCCCAGCACCCACGCCTCGATGCTCGTGGGTTTGATATCACCCAAATCTGAGTTCAAAGCCAAGGCATGGCCATGCCTGGGCTTTAATTGGGAATCAAACAAATTCGACAATAAAAACCGCAGCGTATTGCGCACTTTGCGATATTCTTCGCCCGCCAGTTTGAGCAGGTCCATATCGACCTTGATGTCGTTTTCCGTGTTGAGCGACGAAACCCACCACCGGCAAACATCCGCGCCCAGTTCCTTCATCAATGCCTCGACCTCAATCGTGTTGCCCAACGATTTCGACATTTTTTTCCCGTCTTTATCGACCGTGAAACCATGCGTCAATAGTTTTTTGAACGGGGCTTGTCCGTGATACGCCAGCCCGCAAAGCAGCGACACCTGAAACCAGCCGCGATGCTGGTCCGAACCTTCCAAATAAAGGTCGGCTGGAAAATTGCCCTGTTGCATACGTTCCAAAGCCGCGTGCCATGAGCAGCCGGAGTCGAACCAAACGTCGAAAATGTCCGAACCTTTGGTAATTTCGAATTTAGCGGGATGACCCGCTGTTGAAGCCGTCGAATTTCGAATTTCGGATTTGGCCCATGCGGGTGCATCGGGGTCATTCGCTACGTCATAGTGTGCCAGCAACTCCGCCGGGGTGAGTTTGAACCAGGCATCCGAGCCGTGCTGGGCGACAACCTTGCTGACGGCCAGCACACTCGCAGCCGTGAGCAGCGATTCCCCCTTGGTGTTGTAAAACGCAGGGATCGGCAAGCCCCAGGCTCGCTGACGTGAAATACACCAGTCGGGCCGGGTTTCGAGCATTCCCCGCAAACGGTTCTGACCCCAGGCTGGTTGAAACTTCACCTTGTCTTTCACCGCATCAAGTGCCAGGGTTCGCAGCGCAGCCCCTTGATCTTTGGGCGCGTGATCGACTCCGACAAACCATTGTTCTGTCGCCCTGAAAATCGTCGGCGTTTTGCCCCGCCAATCGTGCGGGTAACTGTGCATGAATTTGTGATCGAAAAACAGATTGCCCGTCGAGCGCAGTTTTTCCACCACCAACCCGTTGGCCTTCCAAACATTCACCCCCGGCTCCCCCGGTTCACGCAACCATTGCGGCACCGTGTCATCAAACGTACCGTCTTCCTTTACCGGGCAGTAAATCGTCAGGTTGTTCTTTAAACCTGTTTGATAGTCTTCCACCCCATGCCCCGGGGCGGTGTGTACCAACCCTGTGCCATCTTCAAGTGTGACATACTCAGCGGTCACCACCGGGCTGGTACGTTCGATGAACGGGTGTTGGTATCGCAAACCCATCAGGTTCTCACCACGACAGGTGCCTAGTTCGACCACATCACTGCCCGCCTTGGCCAATACCTTTTGCCCCAAATCGCGCGCCAATATTGCGTACTTACTTTGTCCCTGATGCGTGAACCGATACAAGGCGTAGTCGTACCGGGGGTGCAGCGCCACCGCCATGTTCGCGGGTAACGTCCAGGGCGTGGTGGTCCAAATCATCAAATGCACCCTGCCCCCCGTCATCGCCTCGATCCATGGTTTGGGCAACGCATCCTTGTTCACCACCTCGAACATGACATAAACACTCGTGTCTTCGCGGTCGTCATATTCCAATTCCGCTTCCGCCAGGGCGGTACGATTTTCAATCGACCAGTGCACCGGTTTGAGCGCCCGGTACACCAGTCCCTTTTCCACCATTTTCGCAAACACCTCCAGCACCGCTGCTTCGTAGCCCGGGGCCATCGTCACATAAGGCTTGTCGTAATCGGCGATCGTCAGCAACCGCTGCATCTGACCTTTTTGCAGTTTGATGAACTTCTCCGCCGACTCCTTGCACTTACGGCGAATCTGATACGGCTCCATCGACCGGGCCTTGTCGCCGGCTTCCTGCATGACTTTGTGTTCGATGGGTAAGCCATGACAATCCCACCCCGGGGTGTAGGGCACATCGAAGTTCATCATGCTGCGACTGCGCACGACCAGGTCTTTCATCACCTTGTTGAGCAGGTGGCCCATGTGAATCGAACCGTTGGCGTAGGGAGGGCCGTCGTGAAAGACGTAGCGCGGCCGACCTAGCCGTGCATCGCGCAGCTTTTGGTAAAGGTTCATCTCCAGCCAGCGTTTGACACTGGCCGGCTCGTTCTGCACCAGGTTGGCCTTCATGGCAAAGGCGGTTTTGGGCAGGTTCAGGGTCTCTTTGTACGATCGTTTTTCGGTCGATTCGGTCATGAAGCACCTTCGGGGCTGGTGAACAATTCAAAACAGATTCAATACCGATTCACCGCAGAGAACGCAGAGATCGCAGAGATCGCGGAGAAGAGCCAACGCCAAGACGCCAAGTGAAGAAGACGCCAAGTAAGGCGGAATGCTGGGCGATGTTTAAGGCATCATGATGGGTCAAGATTTCGGCACATCATCCATAACCAATGATTCATGATGTTGGCATTCCTTGGCGTCTTGGCTCCTTGGCAACTTGGCGTTCATATTGAATCAAATTGTGAATCTCTGCATTCTCCGCGTTCTCTGCGGCGAATTCCGGTTCCCCGGAAAACCCAAGATCATAACGCCAAAACCCCCCGGCGGGACGGTAAGATGGTCGGTCTTGCCCTGGGCAGCTACGAACGGAACGGCTTCATTCAGAGCCGCGAACGGAAGTGAGCGGTGCTTGGGTGCTTGGAAGAACCACTCGCTTCCGCTCGTGGCTCTGACCCACCTCGATGTCCGCTCGTGGCTCTGATGGCTCGATGTTCAACGCAATTGGAGTAACGGTGATGAAAGTGACGTTGCCTGATGGATCGATCAAAGATTTTGCCCAAAGCTCGGTCACGCCGTACGACGTGGTGACCAGCATCGGCGCAGGGCTTGCCAAGGCTGCCATCGGCGCCAAGGTCGATGGCCGACTGTGGGACCTGTACCGCCCCCTGTCCGACGATTGCACGCTCTCGATCATCACCCAACCCAAGCTCGACAAAGAAGGTCGCACCAAGGGCGAACACAACCCCGATGCGTTGTACCTTTTGCGCCATTCCTGCGCCCACATCATGGCCGAGGCAATCTGCAAACTGTTCCCCAAAGCGCAACTCGCCTATGGCCCGCCGCTGGACACCGGCTTTTACTACGACATTTCGCTCGACACGCCCATCAGTGCCGACGATTTCCCGCGCATCGAAGAGGAAATGAAAAAAATCGTGGCCGAGAACCGCAAGTTCACACGTTATGAACTGACCCCGGACAAGGGCTTCGAAAAACTCAAGGCCGAAAACAACAAATACAAAATCGACAACGCCCAGCGCGCCATCGACGGCGGAGCGCTGAGCTTGTCGTGGTATGTGACGGGGGAATTGGATGGTTCATCAACGCTCAGGCATGGCCATGCCTGGGCTTTACCGGAATTTTTCGAAGACCTTTGCATGGGGCCACATGTGCCTGCAACGGGGCTGGTCGGGGCGTTCAAGGTGATGTCGGTGGCCTCGTCGCACTGGCATGGCGACATCACCAGCGACCGCTTTGTGCGCGTGTATGGCACCGCCTTTTTTTCACAAGCCGACCTCGATCATCACCTGGCGCAAATCGAAGAAGCCAAGCAGCGCGATCATCGTGAAGTGGGCAAAAAACTCGGCCTGTTTCTGATCGATGAAATGGTCGGTCAGGGTTTGGTGTTATGGAAACCACGCGGGGCGATGGTGCGCTCGCTCTTGCAACAGTTTTTGCAGGATGAACTGCTCAAACGCGGGTATCAGATGGTGTTCACGCCCAACATCGGCAAAATTGACCTTTACAAAACCAGCGGTCATTACCCCTACTACGCCGACGCCCAGTTTCCGACCATCAAAATGAAGGACCACCCCAGCTCGGTGGCGGACGTGCAAAAAGGCGGCAGTGCCGACGAGGAAGAGTACCTGCTTAAACCGATGAATTGCCCGCATCACATCCGCATTTTCGCCAGCGACAAGCACAGCTACCGTGATCTGCCCATCCGCATGGCTGAGTTCGGCACGGTCTATCGCTATGAACAATCGGGCGAACTCACCGGCATGACGCGGGTTCGAGGCTTCACGCAGGATGATGCCCATTTGTTCTGCACGGAGGATCAAGTCAAGGCTGAGTTTCGGGCGACGATCGAACTGGTGCAATTTGTGTTTGACACGTTCGGGTTCCCGGAGGTGGCGATACGGTTGTCATTGCGCGACCCTGAAAGCACGAAGTATTCAGGTCGTCCCGAAGTGTGGGATCGTGCTGAGCGCGAGTTGCGCGAGGTGTTGACGGACATGGGCGTAAGTTTTGTGGAGGCCAAGGGCGAAGCTGCGTTTTACGGGCCGAAGGTGGATTTCATTGTGAAGGATGTGATCGGTCGCAAGTGGCAGTTGGGGACGGTGCAGTTGGATTACAACCTGCCGGAAAGATTCAAGTTGGAATACATCGGAGCGGACAATCAACCGCATCAGCCGGTGATGATTCACCGTGCCCCGTTTGGCAGCATGGAGCGGTTCATGGCCATTCTGATCGAGCATTACGCGGGGGCGTTTCCGCT
>CAYRTH010000024.1:0-28506 GCA_964427135.1 uncultured Phycisphaeraceae bacterium | reverse complement strand
GCGATGGAGTCAACATGAAATCGATCACCACGGTGAAAACCAAGGCGTTGCTCAGTGATTTGATAGCCGCACGGCATGACTTGTTGCAGTTGGCGCAGATGCACGGGGTTGAGCCGGAGGATTTGGCAACGTGGGTGACCAGGCCGAAGGTGCGTCAGACGTTGTCGGGGTTGTGTGCGCTTTCGGATTTTCAAACGCAATTGCTGTTGTCGCAATACCGGCGGTTTGCAGCGACGCGCTTGCTGCGGCTGGCGACGGGGGAGGATCAGGACGTGACTGAATCGGCGCGCAAGGCTTGTGTCGATTTGCTGCGGACTGAATTGCGACGGGTGGCGGAAAAGGGTGGCGATGAACCGACAGACGATGAAACATCACCAATGGATGCGAAGGTTTTACGCAAGGAGTTGTATGGGGAGGAGCCGGCGAAAGAGTGAGGAATCATTTCAGACTTATGACTTTGAACTTTGGGCAATCGATACCCGGGCCCTCGTCGTCGGTCGCCGCAGCGACCTCCGACTCGTACCCGGCTTGTTGTTTTCACTCGACCACCTGGCCACTTCCCTGATCATGGAGCCAATCATGCCACGTCGCAAAACCAAACAACGTCGGGGTTCCAGCGCCAATCGCATCGACCTGTCGGCTTTGATGCCGCGGGATGCGGAAGAATTGCATCGATTTGTGAAAAAGGTTTTGGGGATGGATGTGCCGCGCAAAGCGATGATCGACGGGCATGATGCGCCGTTTGATTATCTGGCGCATGTTTATTTTGAAGGAAGAAAACCGCAGGTTCAGCAAAGAATACCCGGGCCCTGGTCGCCTGCTGCGCAGTCGCCTCGTCCCCGGCTTGAGTCCAATGAACCCGGCGAATCCAATCAATCAGGGGAATCGAGCGGTTCGAGTGATTGCGTGGTGTGGGCGAACCGGGGCGGGGGCAAGACGAAACTGGGGGCGGCGGCGACGGTGCTGGATTTGGTGTTCAAGCCGGGGGTGCAGGTAAGGATACTGGGCGGCAGCCTGGGGCAGTCGTCGAAAATGTTCACCTACCTGTGTGAAATGTTTGAGCATCGGTGGTTGCGGACATTGCTGAATAGTGAACCGACGCAACGGCGGCTGGAACTGGCCAATGGCAGTGCGGCGGAGGTGCTGGCTCAGTCGCATACGTCGGTGCGCGGCACACGGGTGCATAAGTTGCGGTGCGATGAGGTGGAGGAGTTTGACCCGGCTGTGTGGGAGGCGGCACAACTGGTGACAAGGTCGGGGCAGTGCGGGCCTTGGTGGGTGCGGGGGGCGGTGGAAGCATTATCGACGATGCATCGACCCCATGGGCTGATGAGTCAGTTGATCGGGGCAGCAAAGACAAGCGAGGGTGCTGATAACACGGTGCGACACTGGCGGGTGTTTCGCTGGAGCGCGCTGGATGTCATCGAACGATGTGAGCGCGCGGGAGAGGGGTGTGCGACGTGTGTATTGGAGCCGTCGTGTCAGGGTCGGGCGGGCAGTGCGACGGGGTTTGTGCGGGTGGAGGATTTGGTGGCTCAGCGTGGCCGGGTGAGCGACCGGGTGTGGGAAGCGGAAATGTTGTGTGAAAGGCCGAGTACCAGCGCCAGTGTGTACCCGGATTTCAACATCGAACGGCATGTGCGATCAGTCGATACCCTTGGCGACGCAAAAGCGATGTGGGTCGGGGGCATGGATTTTGGTATGCGCAATCCGACGGTGTTTTTGTGGGCTTTGGTGCATGTGCGTCAGGGTCAGCCGAGGTCGGAGTGGTTGATTGAAGTGGTGGATGAGCATTACCAGCAAGGGCTGACGGCGGAGCAGACGTTGCACGCGCTTGCGCGAAGAAATTGGCCACGGCTTGCATGGGTCGGGGTGGACCCGGCGGGTGGGCAGAAAAATTCGCAGAGCGGGCTGTCGGAAATTCAGTGTCTGCAAAAACAGGGGTACAAGGTGCGTCATGGGCGATGGTCGATTGCCCAGGGCATTGAACGCATTCGCAGTCGGTTGGACCATGATTTGTTGCGCATCGACCCGCGTTGTGCGAAGTTGATACAGGCGATGGCGACGTATCACTATGACACCAAACGGGTGCAGAGTGAGGAGCCGGTGAAGGATGGCCCGGACCATGCGTGTGATGCGCTGAGGTATTTGGTGATGAATTTGGAAGAGAGCAAGTCGGGCGCGGTGAAGGTGAAACGGTATTGAGGGGGGAAGTGGTCAAGTGATTGTAATTGTTTAGCGCGGGCGCTTTGCGTCAATGTGGCCCAGCCGCCCACGGCTGGGTGAATCATCTTTGAGAAGAATGAATGATGGATGATGGATGATGTACAGAGAAGACTTTCGATTCACCTTCTCTTTGGATTGAACATTATCCATTATCCATCACACATTATCCATGACTTCACCGCCGAGGGCGGCGGTGCCACATCATGGTGATTGTTGGCAAACCATCCTGAACTTCACGGACGTGAAGTTCAGGCGTGGCAGACATGACATTTCAAGGGTTAATGATTCAAAATCACCACATCACTATTTCACCACATCACCACTTCACCATTCAGCCAGGCATCGACATTTTTTTAACACCGACACACTGTAAAATACCCACATCACCTTCACCCACGGAGCCAGGGATGGCGGACGTTCAACAAAACTTCGTGCATTTGCATGTGCATTCGCAGTTCAGCCTGCTGGATGGGGCTTGTCGCACGGCAGACCTGGTCGAGCGCGCCAAGCAATTGAATCAGGAAGCAATTGCCATCACCGATCATGGGTGCATGTTCGGCGTGATCGACTTTTATCAGAAAGCCGTCGCGGCAGGTATCAAACCCATCATCGGCATCGAAGCGTACATGGCCCCGGGGGATCGCACCGATCGCACTTCAACCGGCGTGAAAGATGGCGGCTATCACCTGCTACTTTTGGCCAGGGATTTGGAAGGGTATCGCAACCTGCTCAAGCTCGGATCGATCGCTTACACCGAAGGGTTTTATTACAAGCCACGCATTGATAAACAAGTGCTCAAGGCTCACGCCAAGGGGCTGATTGCCACCAGCGCGTGCCTGGGCGGGGAAATACCCTCGGCCCTCATGGCGGACAACCGCAAAAAGGCGCGCGAGATTGCCGAAACCTACCTCGAAGTGTTCGGCCCGGACAACTTTTTCATTGAAGTGCAAAAGCACATCATCGAACAGGATCGGGTCAACCCCGAACTGATCGATTTGGCGGACAAACTGGGCGTGGGTGTGGTGGCCACCAATGATGTGCATTTTTTGAATGCCGACGACCATGGCCCGCACAACGCGCTTTGCTGCATCGCCACGGGCAAGCTGCTCACCGATGAATCAAGGCTGATTTACCCGACCCAGTTGTATGTGAAGTCGTCGGAGGAGATGTACGCAGCCAGTGACTTGAAACGTTGGAAAGAGGCTTGTGAAAACAGTGTGCGCATCGCGCGGATGTGCAACCTCGAACTGAGCTTCAAAACCAGTTACGCCCCGGCGGTGAGGATTGAGGTGGGAAGTGGTCAAGTGGCCAAGTGGCCAAGTGGCCAAGTGGCGGAAGAAAGAAGTGGCCAAGTGGCCAAGTGGCCAAGTGGCCAAGTGGCGGAAGAAAGAAGTGGCCAAGTGAAGGAAGAAGACGGAACGAGCGCGTTAAATTCAAATTTGAAATTGCCTGCGCACTCGGCCACTGGGCCACTCGACCACTCGACCACTTCGTTGCCGATTGGCTCGACTCCCTGGTATCAGGCGTTTTGCGCCAAGTTCACCTTGCAGCCGTTTGATGCACTCAACGCGACGCAATCGCGCGAGGAAGTGAAAGCGCAGTGCGATGCGGCGCTTCGGGAATTGGCGGAGGCGGGGGCGATCTGGCGGTATGGACCAGCGGAATCAGGGGTGTTTACCGCAGCGCATCGGGCACGTTTGGACCGTGAACTCAAGGTACTGGCGGACAAAAATATTTCGGCTTACTTTTTGATCGTGTGGGATTTTGTCAATGAAGCCCGTCGGCGTGGCATCCCCGCCAACGCGCGTGGTTCGGGGGTGGGCACGATGGTGGGTTATTGCCTGGGGTTGTCCAACGCCTGTCCGATTCAGTATGGGTTGCTGTTTGAACGATTCACCGACCCGGATCGTTCCGAGTACCCCGATATCGACATCGACATCTGTCAGGATGGGCGACAGGAGATCATTGACTACGTGCGTCAGAAGTATGGTCACGTGGCGCAGATCATCACGTTTGGAACACTCAAGGCGCGTAATGCGTTGCGCGATGTGGGACGGGTGCTGGGCATGCCGATCCCGGAAGTGGACAAGGTTTGCAAACTCGTCGGTGACAAACTGGGGACGACGATTGCGTCGGCGTTGAAGGACGTCGCTGAACTCAAACAGTTGTATGACGAAAGTCCGACACATCGGCAGATGATTGACACGGCCAGGCGGTTGGAGGGGTTGGCGCGACATGCGGGGGTTCACGCGGCTGGAGTGATCGTGGCGACGCAGCCGCTCGACACGATTGTGCCGCTGTACAAGCCCCCGGGGACGGAACAGATCGTGACGCAGTGGGATGGGCCGACGTGTGAAAAAGTGGGCCTGCTGAAAATGGACTTTTTGGGGCTGCGCACGCTGTCGATTTTGGAGAAGGCCAAGAAGTTGATACGGGGGACGTTGGATGAAAAGGTGATTGCGGAAAGTGTGGGGGGGGAAAGAAGTGGCCAAGTGGCCCAGTGGCCAAGTGGTCAAGTGACGGATAAAGCAAGTGGTCAGGTGGGACCGAATTCGCAAATCATCAGAGCCACGAGCGGAAGCGAGTGGTCACAAGAAGAACCGCTCGTTACCACTCGCGGCTCTGATAAACCTGAATTCGTATCATCGATTCCGTCGGAGGAAAAAGCTGTTCACGACCCGCTGGATTTGGAACGATTGAGTTACGACGATCAAAAGGTGTTGGACCTGTTTCGACGTGGTGAAACCGCAGGCGTGTTTCAGTTTGAATCAGGCGGGATGCGCAACCTGCTCATGGCGATGAAGCCGGACCGGTTGGAGGATTTGATTGCGGCCAACGCGTTGTTTCGACCCGGGCCGATGGAATTGATCGGCGATTATTGTGATCGCAAACATGCCCGCAAGAGTGTGCCCAGGGTGCATGCGATTGTCGATAAGTTCACCGCGGAAACCTACGGCATCATGGTGTATCAGGAACAGGTCATGCAGGTGGTGCATGAGCTGGGCGGCATCCCACTGCGGGCGGCATACACGCTGATCAAGGACATCAGCAAAAAGAAACAGAAAAACATCGACGCGGTGCGGCCCAAGTTTGTCGAAGGATCGCAGGCACAGGGGCTGAGCAAGCAGCAGGCGGATGAATTGTTTGATTTGATTTTGAAGTTTGCGGGGTACGGGTTTAACAAGTCGCACTCGACGGGCTACGCCATCATCGCGTATCAGACGGCTTACCTGAAAACGTACTTCCCCGTGCAGTACATGGCGGCAGTGCTGACGTATGAATCGGTGAGCACGGACAAGGTGGTGGAGTATGTCGATGAATGTCGGCGAGTGATGTACCCGGACGGTCATCGGGGCATCGCGGTCAAGCCCCCGGAAATTAATTTGTCGGACATCGGTTTCAGTGTGGTGTATGAAACGGATGAGCCAAGGGATTCGAATCACGGACATATTCGTTTCGGGTTGTCAGCGGTCAAGGGCGTGGGCGATAAGGCGATCAACGCGATTTTAGAGGCAAGACAAAAAGGCGGAGCATTTGCGAGTTTGCATGACTTTTGCGAACGGGTGCCGCTGGGTTCGGTGAACCGGGCGACGATCGAGGCGCTCATCAAGTGCGGCGCATTCGATGCGTTGCATGGGGCGTTGAAACGATCTGCTTTGGTGGAGGCGTTGGAATCGGCCCTGGCGGCGGGACAACGAGCGGCTGCGGATCGCGCCAGCGGACAGATGAATATGTTCGGTGTTTTGGAACAATCTTCATCTGGCAATAAATCCGAAATTCGAAATTCGAAATCCGAAATTTCACTACCCAAAGTTGCCCCGTGGTCGCCTGCCGATCAGTTGAAGTTTGAGAAGGATGTGCTGGGCTTTTATCTTTCGAGCCATCCGCTGGATCAGCACAAGGACATTGTCAGTCGTTATGCGACGGTCGATGTGGCGCAGATCGATCAGCTCGCAGCGGATGTGGAAGTATTGCTGGGGGGGATGTTGACACGGGTGAAGCCGACGGTGACCAAGAACGGAAAGAACCCGGGCCAAAAGATGGCCATGATCACGATTGAGGACCACAGCGGCGCGATCGAGGCGGTGGTGTTCAGCGATGCGTATGCGGTGGCGGCGGAACTTTTGCAGACGGATCGCATTGTGTTTTTGCGGGGCAAGGTGGATCGTCGGCGGGAACGGCCCAGCGTGATCGTGCAGAAGGTGATTTCGGTGCATGATGCGATCACGGACCTGACGGAAATGGTGATCATTCGCCCGGACCCGCAGGGACGTGAAATGATGCCCGAAGGTTCGCTGGAGTTGCTGGGTGATTTGCTGCGTCAGGTGCGCTTCGTGCCACGCAGCAACGGGGGCAATGGCGGCGGGAACGGTGGGCAGGGCAATGGTGGTTATGTCAGGGGCGGCGGGTATGGGCGGCGCACTATGCCCAGCGGCCCGCGCGGGGCGGAAGTGTTTTTGGAAATCAAACAGCAGGGGCAGATGGTGCGATTGAAATTGAACCAGGTGCGCATCAATGCAGGCAATGATTTACCTCAGCGCATTGCCCAGGTGCTGCGGGCTGCGGATGTGAAAGCCTGTTGCGAGCTGCGCGGCCCGGCCCGGTTGCGTTTGCAAAACAATTCGCCGCTGGCACACCGTGAAGACCAACCGGTGGAACGCTTGTCACGTCAAGCCGAGGGCGATGAATTTTGCGAATCGATTGATCGGTATTAAGGATGAAGTGGCCAAGTGGTCAATTGGTCAAGTGGCCGAGTGGCCGCGTAAAAATCGTTAAGGTGACTTCCACGCCTGAGCTTGCTTGGTTTCAAGCAAGCTCAGGATGGTTTGGGATTGTGGAGGGTGGTGGTTGGGGAAAGAAGAATCCTGAACTTCACGCCGACGTGAAGTTCAGGCGTGGGGGGGAATGATGTATGCAGTGTCGTACCTGCGGTTATGAGCTTTGGAACCTGACGCAACCGGTGTGTCCGGAATGCGGCACAAGTTTTGACCTGCGTACTTATGTTTTTACGCCCAAAACCGTCGCCTTTGCCTGTCCGCATTGCGGGCATGAGCACGAGGGCACCGGTTGGCAGTGTGTCCCGGCCTTGACCAGAGAAATGGTGTGTCAGGGTTGCGGGCGGTCGATGCAGGTGATGCAGATGCGGGTGGTGCCGTTGGTGGGCGAGGCCAAGGCGTTGCCTGCGGACCTGGTGCCTTGGGAACAGCGCAAAGAAATCGGTCGCTGGCGAGCCTGGTGGCGGACGACCACCCTGGCCATCGGTTCGCCAATGCGCCTGGCGCACATGATCCAGCCGAGCTGTTCACTTCGGGCAGCCTTTCGTTTCGCAGCGATCGCGTATGGCTTGGCTTTTTTGATTCCATTTCTGCTTCTTGTTGCAGTCATGTTGGTGCTGTTCACGATGTCGATGCAGACGGCAAATATGGGGTTGTACGAATTTTTGGCGCTGGCGGGCGGACTACTGGTCTTTTTGGGGATAACGATCGGGTTGGGGCCGTTGTTCATGGCTGTATTGCCGGGGGTGATCGCCCATGGTCTGTTGCGGATCATGGCCCGTCCGGCGCATCCGCTGCGCGTAACAATCATCTCCGGCCTGTATGCCCAAGGCCCCATCGCACTGGGCGCGATTCCCTTTTGTGTGGTGCTTTCGGCTTGTGGGGCGCTGGCGCATCTGGGGTTGTACGCCTGGGCGCTGGGTTTGAGTGTGTACTTCACGGTGCAGGCACAGCGTGTGTCCCGCCGTGCCTCATTGATTGCATGGTTGGCGCTGCCGATGACGATGTTACTTGGCTGGATCGGCTGGGTTGTTTGGATGATTCTGTAGTGAGTGTTTTTTGAAAAACCATCCTGAACTTCACGCGAACGTGAAGTTCAGGCGTGAGGAATTTAAAATCACCACTTCACCACTTCACCACTTCACCACATCACCACATCAGCAAATCACCAAATCGTGATATCACCCAATCCCCAGGCCATGCCGCCTATCATGCTGCGTCGTTTCTGACCCAACGTGAGGCGGTGATGGCCATGACCCAGCGTTCGCACACCATGAAGTTCACCTGTGCCCTGGGCGATGCCCCCACCACTGCTGCGGCGCTGGCGCAAATCACCACCCAACTGCAAGACACGCTGCCCGGCCAGGTTGACCTCATGGTGGTGTTTCTTTCCCCGCATCATCGTGATCATGCGCAGTTGGTTCGTGATCATTTGCGCGAGCATCACACACCACGGGCACTGCTGGGCGTTACGGGTGAGGGCGTCATTGGCATTGGTCGTGAAATCGAAAGTGACCCGGGCATCGTGGTGTTGGCAGCAAGTTTGCCAGGGGTTCATTTCACTCCGATATCCCTGCGTACCGGTGAATGGGCTGGGGCGCTTGGTTCCCCGGAGGCATGGAAGGCACGCTTGATGGATGTGCCGGGGCAAAATGACAAGGATGAGCAATCGAGTTCACCTGCCCAGCTGAAAGCGGTGATCATGCTGGCCGACCCGTTCAGCACGCCGATGCTCAAGGTGCTGGACGTGATGGACGAAACGTTTGCGGGTGTGCCGGTGGTCGGCGGATTGGCCAGTGCGGTGATGCAACCCAATGCCAATCGTTTGCTGCTGAATGAACAGGTGCATTCCGACGGGCTGGTGGGCGTGGCGGTTCACGGGCCGGTGCAGGTCGATACGATCGTCAGTCAGGGTTGTCGGCCGATCGGCAAGCCCTTGGTGATCACCAAAGCGGTGCGCAACATCGTCATGGAACTGGGCGGCAGACAGGCGCTGGAAGTGATTCATGAAGTGGTCACAACGCTGTCGGAAGGTGACCGTAAACTTGTCGAGTCCAACGGGCTGCTGGTGGGTCGGGTGATCAACGAATACAAGGATCGTTTCGGTCGGGGCGATTTTTTGGTGCGCAATATTCTGGGCGTCGATCGTGACAAGGGTTACCTGGCGGTGGCTGACCCGCAGGTGCGCATCGGGCAGACGATCCAGTTTCAACTGCGTGATCAGCAGACAGCCATCGACGATTTTGAATTGTTGTTGGAGGCACAGGCCATCGCGGGGGACGTGCAGGGGGCGCTGCTTTTTTCATGCAACGGCCGAGGCAGCAAACTTTTCACCACCCCGAACACCGATGCCAGCCTGATTTCCAAAATGCTGGGGGCCGTACCCTTGGCGGGCTTTTTCGCCGGGGGCGAGTTCGGTCCCGTCGGCGCCCATAATTACGTGCACGGCCACACGGCCTGCCTGGCGCTGTTTCGACGGCCTGCATGAGGCGTGATACTGGTACGGATCATTTTTATTTGGCGCAAACGGTTTTGCTTTACTGCCACGATGAGGGCTGTGATGGGGCACATCGGTTATGATCGCACCATCGCTCATGGAACCCGACCGGCTCAAACGTGTGCTTCGTCAGCAGGTGCAAACCGACCAATGGTTCGGTGTGACCGCGTTGCCTGTTCAGCTAAGTCGTCTGCTGGATACGACCACGCAGCCGACGGCCACGAGTACCAAACCCGACGACGATGCGCAGGCGAAAGCAACACCCCTGTTGTCATCGCCGAAAGCAGCATTGACCCCGTCGGTGCCGATGACGGGCAGTTTGCCGTTGTTACACCAGGCGGGAACGACCCCCATGCCATCACAGCTTCGCTCGCGTGAGGATAAGTTGCGTTTGCTCACTCAGATGGACGAGCAGGAGGTCAAGGGTTGCAAGAAATGCGGACTTTGCGAAGCGCGAACACAAACGGTGTTTGGCGAAGGCGACCCGGACACACCGCTTCTTTTCATTGGGGAAGGGCCGGGGGAGAACGAAGATTTGCAGGGGCGACCGTTTGTGGGTCGTGCGGGGGAATTGCTGGACAAAATGATCGTGGCCATGGGTTTGAAACGCGAAAGTGTGTACATCGCCAACGTGGTGAAATGCCGTCCGCCGAGCAATCGCACCCCCTCGCCGATGGAGATTGACGCCTGCTGGGATTACCTGCGTCGGCAGATCATCCTCATTCACCCCAAGGTGATCGTCACCCTCGGCGCCCCAGCCACGAAGACCCTGCTGCAAACCACCACAGGCATCAGCATGTTGCGCGGCCAGTGGCAATGGTTTGACCGACTGATGCCCCAAGGCCCATCGTTCCCCGTCATGCCCACCTATCACCCGGCGTACCTGTTGCGAGCCTACACACCCGAGAACCGACGCAAAGTGTGGGACGATCTGCAAAAAGTCATGTCCGTGCTCAAAGGCCAAAGCCCTCTGCCGACGCGGTGAATCAGGCGGAAGTGGTCGAGTGGCTTAGGGTGGGTCAAGCGAGTCGGCGAGCGGACCCACCAATGAAGTGGTCGAGTGGCCGAGTGGTCAAGTGGCCAAGTGCAGATGGCCAATATGAACCATCTCTTGGTTTGTACATCATCCATTATCCATCACACATTATCCATGACTTCACCGCCGAGGGCGGCGGTGCTACAGCTCTGGCTGACCGGCCTGCCGATACGCCCCGCTTTTGACACGTTGCCACCAGTGCGGGTTGTCGATGTACCAGCGCACGGTTTGTTCCAACGCCCCCGGCCACTGGCTGCGGGTGGGTTGCCAACCCAGTTGCTGTTTGATTTTGCTCGCATCCATCGCATAACGACGATCATGTCCGAGTCGGTCGGCGACGGGCTGAATCATCTCTGGTCCCTTGCCCATGATCTGTAAAATCATGTGCGTGAGTTGGAGGTTGGAGCGCTGGTTGTTCCCACCGATGTTGTACACCTCGCCGCTGTTGCCTTTTTGCAGCACGGCCAATATCGCATCGCAATGATCCTCGACGTGCAGCCAATCGCGCACGTTTTGGCCATCGCCGTAGAGCGGCAGTTTTTTGTTTTCGATCAGATTGGTGACAAACAGCGGGATGACTTTTTCGGGGAATTGATAGGGACCCAGGTTGTTGGAACAGCGGGTGATGCAGGCGTCGAGGCCGAAGGTGTGGTGATAGGCTTGCACGAGCAAGTCGCTGCCGGCTTTGCTCGCTGCGTAGGGGCTGTTGGCGCAGAGCGGTGTGCTTTCGGTGAATTTCAAATCAGGGCGATCCAGGGGCAGTGATCCGTAAACCTCATCGGTGCTGACGTGGACGAGCCTGCCTTGAAACTTGCCGACTGTACTGCAGCGACGGATCGCATCCAGCAAACTTTGCGTGCCCAACACGTTGGTTTCGACAAAGGGGCGACTGTCCAGAATGGAGCGATCGACGTGACTTTCCGCAGCCATGTGTATCACCGCATCGCAATCAGCCAGTAGTTTTTCAAGCAAAGCGCCGTCAAGGATATTGCCATGCACAAAGCGATAGCGATCGCGCAGGGTCGGGTGCTTGGCGAGGTCCGCCAGATTGTCGAGGTTGCCCGAATAGGTCAGGGCATCGAGGTTGATGATTTGCAGTTGAGGATCGCGCTCTAGGGCAAAGCGAACGAAGTTGGAGCCGATGAAGCCGCATCCGCCGGTGAGCAGGTAGGTTGGCATGGGGAGTCTCGCGGTGCGTGATTCAGCCCCCTCTCCCTCCGGGAGAGGGTGACCGAGTGTCGCCGCGGCGACCGAGGTCGGGTGAGGGCGTGTCTTTAAAATGCCTTATGAACTTGAATATGTGAATCGCAGACGCCCTCACTCTAGCCCTCTCCCGGGGGGAGAGGGGACCGATCACGGTCTGCCAAGTTGGAATCAATAAAGCAAATTACTCATTTTACATCTCCAATCACTTACGAATTTTTGGTAAACGCCACCTTGTCCCCGGCGGGCATGACATCGGGGAAAAAGGTTTGCCTCGGCCGACCTTTGCCCCGCCAGGTGAGCAGCGACCATGCGATCACCCCCAGGTACGCACCAACCATCACCAACCCCAGCAACATCAGCGCGATCTGTGTGATCAGTTGCACCATCGGCGTGCTGCTGTAAAGGTGGCCCAGGCGAGCGATGCGCTGGCCGTTGATTTCCACCGCCAGGGGCTGGGGCACCAGCCAAACCCATACCGCAGTACCAATCAGGCACACCAGGCTCACCGGCAAGAGCACCTTCACGCACACATGCAGCACCTGATCAATGCGAATACGCGGCAGCGTCCAGCGCAGCCATATCTGTACAAAAATAATCACCAGCGCTTTGAGCACAAACCAGAACATGCAATAGAGGTTCAGCAGAAACAGCGAAATGCCGTTCACGCCCATCGCCGCTGCGGTGCCGTTCCATGATTGTTCAGCGGTGACGATGCCGCCCAGGTACGCCACACCCGCGGTGACCGGGTCATAGCCCAGCAGGTGATAGACCGGGTCATACACACCCAGCGGACTGTTCCAACCCCCCAAAAACAGGGCGACCTGGATGGCGCCGATGATGAACATGCCCGCGTACTCGGCGAAAAAGAAAAACGAAAAGCGCATGCCCGAATACTCGGTGTGAAACCCGGCCACCAGCTCGCTTTCGCTTTCGGGCAGGTCAAAGGGAGCGCGTTTGTTACTGGCCAGACTTGCGACAAAGTAAACCATGAAGGCGACGAACATGAACGGGTTGTGAAAGATAAACCAGTCGTGCATGCCGCCGGCTTGTAAAAACGAAAGCTCGGACAAGTGCAGCGTACCTGCGGTCAGCACCCCGGCAATGATCGCCAAGCCCAACGGCACCTCGTAACTGACCATCTGACAGGCTTCACGCATCGCCCCGTAAAGTGACCATTTGCTGGCACTGGACCAGCCTGCCAGAATCACGCCCATCACCTCAACGCCCAGCACCGCCAGCAGGTACAGCACGCCGATGTTGAGGTTGGGTTCAAAGACAAACTGCGGGCCAAACGGCAGAGCCAGCAGCGCCGCGAACACCGGGGCAAACGCCAGGTACGGAGCCAATCGAAACAAAAAAACATCGGCGCCGACCGGGCGCAGGTCTTCCTTCAAAATCAACTTGATGCCGTCGGCGATCGATTGCGCCCACCCGAAACGACCACCGACATGCGTCGGCCCAAGGCGCGATTGAATGTGCCCGGCCACCTTGCGTTCCAGCCAGATTAAAAACATCGCCAATAGACTGATGCCGGCCAGAAACACCGTGGCCACCAGCGTGATGCGCAGCAGGATGGTGATCCATAAACCATACACAACCGGGTCCAGCCCGGTGATCTGGCAAACCAGTTGCGTGAGGTCGTGCAGCATGGGAGGAATATTGTACCCGTAAATAAAAATGGATGAAGTTGCCCCCTCTCCCTCCGGGAGAGGGTGGCCGAGTCTGCGAGGCCGGGTGAGGGCCGAAGTGCGATAAGGGCTTGAAACATGCGATCACCAAAATCAAGCACGCCCTCACCCTCACCCTCTCCCGGAGGGAGAGGGGACGAAACTGGCCATCACGACTGGTCAAATAATTACGCAAATTGCTCTATGGGCAGACAAAGTCGTCTGCCCACAGGCACCCGCGGGGATCAAGGCAATCGCGATGGATGGGGGTAAAAAAAGAATCCTGATCTTTGCAGGAGACTGCAAAGATCAGGCGTGGTACAGGCAATCAGGAGTGATATTTGGTTTCAAGAACCAACCGCCGATGCCATCGGCGGCTTTGGGGGGAAAAAGAAAACCGGTCGCCTTGGGGCGACCGGTGTGAGAAGACGACGGATTGTCGAGACCTGCGATGATCAGAATTCGAAACCGGCGATCATGAGGGCGTTGTTGGCAGCACCACCGTTGGCTTCGTTGTGGGTACCGGTTGTCATGTAAAACAGATTGTCACCTGTCGTACTGGAGCTGCTGTTGGTGACCGCACCGTACTTGGTGGTGATGTTAAACACGTTGCTCTGCAGGAATTCAACGTGGTTATCGTTGAAGCCGACCGAGCCACGCCAATCGCCGAATTTGCTGCTCCAGATGGATCGAGCGCCTGTGGCACCCGTGGGGGCGGCCCCAGCGGCATGAGGGGCAGTCGAAATATTACGATCGCAGACGACCACGGCCTGGGAGTTGGTGGTTTCACGCCATTCACCCACGCGACCGGAGTGAGGCGAAGTCGTTACGGTGGTGCCAGTCAGTTCATCGGCCAATTGGAGCAGAGCATAGGAGTAGTGACCGATGGTGCTGCCGGTGAAGACGGAGCCGGAGGTTTCAGCGCTACGAGGCCACTTGGCGATGGCGGTGGTTTCGCCGGGGCTGACGGTGATGTCGGAGGTAAAGAAGTTGCCGTTGATCAGGATCGCCAGACGCGCGGCGGGATGGTTACCCGTCAACGCGTTGCTACCACCGCCGATGCTGGGGTTCGCCAGGCTGGTGAGCTGAGACGCAGTGGAAACCAGCACGCCGCCGTTGGAATCGATCCCGGGGTAGTAGGTGTTGTTGCTTTGGGCGAAGATCACGCTGCCTTGGATGATGGAGCGGACTTGCGTGCCGTTCTTCATCTGGTTGGCGGTTCGGCGAGCTGCACCCAGAGCCGGGAGCAGAATGCCGATCAAGAGGGCGATGATCGAAATCACCACCAGCAGTTCGATGAGCGTAAAGGCTTTGATTCGACGTAACATGAGAGAGACTCCATTACAGGACTTTTGACACTGGTGAATCGAAGGGATCGCCTGGCAAGCCGAGGGTCAAACGACCCAAGGACCGACACGCAACATCAACGCGATGAAGCCGTCGGGACAGAACGGTATGAAGGATGCAGTTTGGCGACTCCCAGAGCAGACCCAACCGACTCACACGATTGGATGAAGCGAACCACTCGCCTCATCATTGTTCCAACACCCACCCCCGTACCGCACATACGACGGACTCGAATCATCATCAAAGCCCGGAAACGCTCCGCCGACGTCGTCAACCTGTTTCAAAACCCTCGTGGGCGGTTCTGATTCGGTGGACACACACTCAGCCTTGATTCAGGTGGGGTTACCACCTTTTTTCAAGGCTGTGCACCTGATGCTGGCTGCGTTCAGGTGCGATCATGGAAGCGGGATGAATCGGGGTGTGAGGAACCGTCAGGTCAGCCCAAGGGAGGAATGAATAAGGGCGTGATAAATAACGTTGGCTGACGCAGGTTCCATAAGCCCAGACTTTTCCAACTTCCAACTTAAAGAATAGCTTTCAAAAACGAGTTGTCAAGCGAAGATGCGAAAGCGGGAAGGAAATTCGTGGGGCAACTGCATTGTTTCATCACTCAATGAGCCGGTAGGGCAGCGTCCCGCCTGCCAATGGGCCCAAGGCTCATATCCGTCCCTGTTGTATCACATGGGCTGTCGCCCATTCGACAGGCCGGAGGCCTGCCCCACCATTGATGGAGGGTTTAGGGAGCGCTGGTTTTGTCGGAAGTTGGACCGGGCGAACGGGTTTGTTGCATGGCCTGTGATGCCCGGTCGAGGTAGGGCTTGTGGGTTTGCCAAAAGCGGTTGGCTTCGCTGTTGCGTGCCCGCCGTTCCAGGAACATGAGCAGCAGCACACTCAGCACATACCCGGCGATGATGATGGCCATGCCCTGCAACGCCAGGCGATCTTCGGTGCGATTCGTGTCCAGCCAATGGTGAAAGAAAAAAACATCACCGTTGCGATGCAACCAGGCTTCAAAACTTTTGTCACCCAAACGATTCAAAATCGGCACGTGACGGAGAAAATCTTCGCGGAACAACCGGGGCATATCCGGTACCATCGCCCAAAAACCCCCGACTGTCGTCACCAGGGGCAACCAGCGCCAACCTTTGCGGGCCATCGCGCAGACCACCACCCCCGCAGCTGCGGAACAGACCATCCCGGTGGCAAAATGCATGGTGGCAAAGGCCATGAAGAATCACTCCGCAAAAAGCATGTCACAGTCAGGCTGTGATGCTATTGAAAAAATCCCTATTCAAGTGTAGCGGTGCCAAGTACCAAGGTAAATGAAAGACACACGCAATGGATGGCATGATGTCAACGATTCATCGCAATCTATTTACACCACCGCGGGTTACCACCCGCGGCTAGACAGAACGTTACGCCAACTCTTCATAGCCGCGGGTGGCAACCCGCGGTCTGTTCCGACGCGTTCGGTCGCTCGATCAACATCCAACAAAATTAAGCCAGGTCTTCGACTATGTTGTCGAGGGCGGCGCTGATCTTGTCCGGGCTGTCGTATTGGCCTGAAGCGATCTGAGCGCGGACTCGTTCGACCAATTCGGTGCGGACTTCGGGCATTTCCTGCAAACGGGACAAATAACGGGCGGCAGGGGAAACATCCACCTGATCCGACCCGCGTTGGGGGACATCTTGCAATGGCAGGCTGCGACCATTTCGCGCGGTATTACCCAACGCGGTCGGCTGCATTCGGCTGATGGGTGCGATGTCAGTCATGATTCATCTCCTCAAACAGCAAACATCGGCCATCCATGCCATTTTAGCCTTCCTGTTCGCGGGACAAGCTTCCTGCCTGTATGTTCCCCGCATCACGTATTGAGCGATTCCATCCTGTCAATCGTGCGAGACGATCGACTTGTTCTACCATTGATATCGCCCAAGGTCGGCTTTTGGCTTGAAGGATTGTTTTGACCACAGTCAATCACGTAACGCTATTATTGGCATTGGTTTATCGATGTTTTCGTCGCCCGGAGGTCCGGTAATAGACCGGTTTTTTCTATTGATGTCGCGCGCTCCTGTTCTGCCATGGAACAATCGGCCAGCCGCAGCCTACCCGATCCACACACGCCTCGCATAGGCCCCGCGATACGACGATTCACGCACAAAATAAGCCTAATTCAATGACGATTCGATATGTTGCGCACCCTACAATAGAACCACTATTGGATGTGGTTTTTAGATTGTATGCATCGTCGGCAAAAAATAAAGAGAAAAATGTCAAAAGGTTGAAGCAAAAGAAGTAATTCCCAATTGGGTCGTTAGCAGAGTAGCGAAAGCCATTCTCGTTAAAGGTTGGAAATCCATCTGCCGAGGCTGGAGTATTAGAGCAATTCGCGTCATTTTTGACCCCCTCTCCCTGCGGGTGGGGGACGGAATAGCCCCCACTGCTGATCAAATAATGACGCAAACTGCTCCAAGGAGTGACGCAATCAATCAATCATTCATTCATCAACAAAGCAAGGTTCGCGTTGCACGAAGGTCAAGGCTACCATTCTCACTGTTTGAATCCGGCACGTTTTCGCCTTGAGCCTAGCAGGATTGGTTGTCATGAATGTCCCCGCAATCACAACATCATCCGCCTACATCACGCAACCCACCTTTCATGGCGATGAGGACAAGGACCACCCGCGTGAATTCCTCAACCGTGATTTATCGTGGCTTTCGTTCAATGAACGGGTGCTTCACGAAGCGCTCGACGAGCGCACGCCATTGCTGGAACGGGTGCGGTTTCTGGCGATTTTCAATTCCAACCTCGATGAGTTCGTGCAAAAGCGCGTCGGCGGAATCAAACGTCAATTGGCAGCGGGTGTGAGTTCACGCACGCAGGATGGTCTGACTCCACGCGAGTTGCTGCTGGCGATTCGTGAACGCATCATTCAAATGCAGCAGATG
Source organism: uncultured Phycisphaeraceae bacterium (assembly GCA_964427135.1). Lineage (GTDB taxonomy): Bacteria > Planctomycetota > Phycisphaerae > Phycisphaerales > Phycisphaeraceae > JAJXSS01. The sequence continues at coordinate 10,803 of CAYRTH010000024.1, read as the reverse complement.
CAGGCCGATTGTTACACCAAAATCATTCTGCCTGCGCTGGCGCAAAAGGGCATTCACCTGTTGCATTGGACTCAGCTCACCGAGGATGAAAAGCAGTGGGCGCGGGACTATTTTCGCGCCAACCTGTTCTCGGTACTCACGCCCCTGGCGGTGGACCCGGGGCATCCGTTTCCGTTCATCAGCAATCTGAGTTTGTCCCTGGGCGTGATGCTCAAGGCTCCGGTACACGTGCCGCATTTGTCGCATGATGCAGACAACGGCGAACCGGGTTTGCAATTTGCCCGGGTGAAGGTGCCCACAATGTTCCCGCGCTGGATTCGCCTGGGTGGTGACCACACCGCCCCGGCCCCGTATCGCTTTGTCAGCCTGGAACACATCATTCGTCACAACCTGGCGGATTTGTTTGAGGGCATGGAAATCGTCGATGTCGAACCCTTTCGCATCACCCGCAATGCGGAGGTGGACCGGGACGAGGAAGACGCTGAGGATTTGCTGGAATTGATCGAACAGGAATTGCGGGATCGTCGGTTTGCCAAGGTGGTGCGTTTGCAGATGGATGCGCACCCGAATCAGGAGGTCAAGCGTTTCGTGATGGAGCAATTGGAACTGGAGGATGTGGACGTTTACGCGATGCCTGCGGAGTTGGATTACACCAGTCTGATTGCGATTGCGGATTTGAATCTGCCCGAACTCAAGCATGACAGTTGGACGCCGATCACGCCGCCGAGGTTGATGGATGATGAAGCGGACATGTTCAGCCTGATCCGTCAGGGCGACATCATGGTGCATCATCCGTATGAGTCGTTCAAGGCCAGTGTCGAGCGATTTATTTCCGGTGCTGCCCGCGACCCCAAGGTGGTGGCGATCAAGGCGACGCTTTACCGCACGACGCCGGATTCGCCGTTCATGGTGGATTTGATTCACGCCGCCGAGAGCGGCAAACAGGTCGTGGCCCTGGTGGAAATCAAGGCCCGCTTCGATGAGGAACTGAACCTGCGCATCGCCCAGCGGCTGGAAAAATCAGGCGTGCACGTGGTGTACGGCATCGTCGGTTTGAAGACGCATACCAAGACCGCCATCGTGGTGCGTCACGAGGCTGAAGGTATGCGCGTGTACGGGCACATCGGCACGGGCAACTACAACCCCAAAACCGCACAGGTGTACACCGACCTTGGGCTGTTCACCTGCAACCCGCAGATCACCTCCGACTTGGTGGACATGTTTCACTACCTGACCGGCCGATCGCTCAAACATGAGTTTCGCACGCTACTGATCGCCCCGACCAACATGCGCAAGCGGTTTCATGAAATGATCGAACGGGAAATCGCCCTGTGCGATGGTTGGAAAAAACGCGGGGCTGATGTCAATGACCCCAAACGTCCGCTGATCGTGGCGAAAATGAACAGTTTGGAGGATGTGCTGGTGTGCCGAAAGTTGTATGAAGCTTCACAGGCAGGGGTGCGTATCAAACTGCTGGTGCGCGGTTTTTGTTGTTTGCGACCGGGGGTGCCGGGCTTGTCGGAAAACATCACGGTCAGCAGCGTCATCGGCCGATTTTTGGAACACTCACGGATTTTTTATTTTCACAACGACGGTCAGGGCGAGTACTACATCGGCAGTGCCGACTGGATGTACCGCAATCTGTATTACCGGGTGGAGTGCATCACGCCGATCAAGGATGCGGGGATGCAGGTGCGATTGCGACAAATCTTGGACCTGATGTTGGAGGACCAGCGTCAGGCCTGGGACATGCACACCGACGGCTCGTATGTACAACGCCGGCCCACCCACCCCGACGCCCCACAGGCGCGCGGTTCACAACAACGTTTGATGGACCTGGCGCGACAGGAAGTGTTGCCGGGGAAAGAGGTGAGGTGATTTGGAATCTCGAATTTCGGATTTCGAATTTCGAATTTCGGATTTACCAAGCCAAGGACGAGGTCGCTGCCCCCGGGGCGACCGAGGACTTGGGTATCAAATAAAGTGTGATCGAGTGATTTGTAATATTTGGCGCAGCCTCGGCGCGTAGGTTGAATTGTGATTGACCCATGAACAATGCTGCTGATGAAACGGTCCTTTGGCGCGGGTCCCCGACCACCTGGCTGGGCATCGGCTGGTATCTGCTGATGTTGCTGCTGATCGTGGGGCTGGGGGGGTTGCATTACTACCTGCGTGCCTGGCCGATGAGTTGGACACTGGCGGCCATGGCGGTGTTGCTGATTCCGATGATTGTGGTCTGGGCGGGGTTGAAAACCGTGTCATATGAGTTAACGCAGGAACGGTTGCGCTGTTACCGGGGCATACTGGTGCGACATGTCGATGAGTTGGAGTTGTACCGCGTCAAAGATACGGCTGTGATGGAACCGATCTGGTTGCGGTTGGTGGGCTGCGGGCATGTGACGTTGATGTCCAGCGACCTCAGTTCGCCGCAGGTGCAGTTGCGGGCGGTGCGAAGTCCGCGTCAGGTGCGCGAGTTGATTCGCCAGCGGGTGGAACAGGTGCGACAAGCCAAGGGTGTGCGGGCGCTGGATGTGGATTGAAAGGAAGTGGCCGAGTGATTGTATTTGTTTAGCGCAGACGTTTTGCGTCGGCGCGCTTGTTAGCGCCGCGATTTATCGCGTCTTGTAGAAGTGGTCAAGTGCGAAACAACAGAGCCGCGAGTGGTAACGAGCGGTCCGTTTTGAATCAACAACGATTCAATACGTGATGACAGCGGATACCATTCACCATTTTACAATCACACCGCCGAGGGCGGCGGTGCCACATGATTGATTCATCAATAAAACAATCCTGAACTTCACGGACGTGAAGTTCAGGCGTGGTTGATTCAGTATCACTTGACCACTTGACCACTTCTTTAGGGTCCAATCCGGCCATTGACTCGGCCATCGATGCGACCGTCGATGCGTTGATCGGGTTGCAACGTTGTAGGCATTGCGCCAAAAGTCGAGCCGGGCATCACCGGTTGCAGTTGGAACACGGTGTTGGGGCCGGGGATTTCGAGGAAGTCGCCATCAATCACTGGCGCCTGATTGAGTCGATAGCCTCGGCCTTCACGATTGCGCACGACGTAATCGATGCGATCCAGCACGGCACGCACGCCTGAATCCACCCGCAGATAGCGCGGCGTCGGGTTGAGCAATGAAGTGACCGGGTCATGCAACAGTGATTGGCCGTGGTCGTGGGTCGTACCGGTGCCGGGGGTGATGATGGGGGCAGGCACGGCTGTGGGTGACAATAAAAACAAGCCTGCTTGCTGCCCGGTCGTACCCAAACCCGGTTGCACCTGGCGAATGCTCACGCCCAGTGCGTCCTGGTCCGCCACCGCCTGGTCCACCACTGACATCGGCCCGGCGGATGATGATGCCACAACCCCCCCCCACACACCGTGGCTGCGATCATTGCGGGAATGAGGGATAGTGACTTCATCATGTCAGTTTATCGGCTGGGTGTTTGGGTTCAATGAATACCAGCATGCAAGGTTGCCAATGTGGCCCAGCCGCCCTCGGCTGGGGGTTTGCTTGGTGGTCATGGTCAAGAAATAGATCACCGCCGGGGGCGGCGGTGCCACAACCGCATTGTGATCACTCAACCCTTTCACTTGTGTCCGCCGCAGCCGCAGGCCGCCACCGTTTCGCTGAACTTTTCCGGGTACTTGGCCAATTCGCGTTCGAACACATGCTGATAGTGACGCAGGCGCAGTTCGGGGTTATCAAGGATGCCGCCGAAGCTGCGATTGGGGTCGTTGTAAATCAGACGCACCGGCACCTCGGTCACCCGCATCCCCAACGCTGCCGCCTGCACCCAGAATTGCAGCGGGAAAGCGTACCCCGGCTCATCCAATTGCAACTTTTTCAAACTGCTGACGCGCGTCGCCTTGTACCCGCAAAAGGCATCGGTAATGGAAAACCCCAGTCGCTGATTGATCATCGTGGTGATTTTCTGATTGATATTGCGACGGTCGGCTGGGGGCAGGTCGGCTGGGGGCAACGCATTCTGATTCATGTAACGCGATCCGCTGACCAGGTCTGCATCGTCCTTTTGCATCGCCTTGAAAAAATCAGGCAGACTCGCCGGCTCATGTTGCTCATCGCAGTCCATGGTGATCAGCCAATCGTACCCATAGCAGGCTGCCCAACGGTACGCATCCCTGAGTGATCGCCCATACCCACGATTGCGGGCATGGCGCACCACCTCCACCGGCTGGCGAGCCAATAAAATCGGCGTGTCGTCGGTCGAACCATCGTCCACCACCAAAATGTCACTGGCGAAACGACGAACCTCCGTCAGCACCTTGGTGACGTACTTCTGCTCGTTGTAAACCGGAATGGCGATGAGCGTACGCATAAACCACTTCTCCAAGTGTTAGCGTTCGATTATAGGGCGGCATGGTTCCGTCTGACAGAATTGTTGGGCCACGAAGTCACGAAGGACACGAAGAAGAGAAGAAGCCGGGAAAAGAATGCAACACAGAGTACACAGAGAGCACGGAGAAGCAGGGGAAAACCACCTTGGTTAAAAACATCCGCCTTACCACAGCCCTTTGTTTGGCTCTGTGACCTCCGTGTCCTCTGTGTTGAAAATCCGTTTCTGCTTCGTGTCCTTCGTGTCTTCGTGGCAAAACCAAATGATCGCGTGAGTAATTGACCTTTCATTATTGCTCGCTAGAAAGTTCGATCATCTGCGTCACACTGATTTGTTCCGGGCGCATGTCAGCCGTCACCCCCGTCGGCCAGGTTCGATTTCGTCCCAAAATCGTGCCCAGTTGTTTGCGCCTTTGTGAAAACAGTTGATGCGTCAGCTTCGCCAAGGTGTGCGGGGCATCGGTCAACGGCTTGTCACGCCGACGCACCTGCACCACCGCGCTGGTGACCTTCGGCTGCGGCCAGAAGCACCCCGGTGACAACGTCATCACCTGCGTCACCTCACACATCGCCTGCACCAGCACACTCAGCGCCCCGTAATCCTTGCCCCCCGGCTGGGCCGTCAAACGATCCGCCACCTCTTTTTGAACCATCACCAAACCCATCGTCATCGCCGGGTGATCCAGCGCCAGGTTCACCAAAAGCGGCGAAGCCACCTGATACGGCAGATTGGCAATCAGCTTGAACCCCCGACCCCTGCCCCGGTCACGCTCATCGACACCCAAGGCACGCAACCCATCCATCACCACCGGGTTGATTTCATGTTTACCCGACAACACATCGGCGATGATCAGTTGAAAACGATCACCTTGGGTTTCGAACTGATTCCGTATAACAGGTTCGAGTTGTCGATCGATTTCGACAGCCAACACTTTCGCCCCGGCTTGCAACAAACGCTGGGTCAGCACCCCCGTGCCCGGCCCGACTTCGAGCACCACATCATCGGGTTGAAGGTCGGCTGCGGCGACAATCGCATCGAGCTTGGCGCGGTCAATCAAAAAGTTTTGCCCCAGTCGATGCTTGGGGCGCAGGCCGTGCGCTGAAAGCAGCGCTTTGATTTGTGAGAGCGTTTGCATCGCTTGGGCTACAGGGTGACATCCAATCACAAGCCATGAAAATGGATGATGGATAAAGGGTAATGGATGATGTTCAAACCCTCCATGGGTGGACGATGATGGTTTGTCTGAACATTATCCTTTGAGCCCTCTGAACAATCCCCTCTCCCCTTGGGAGAGGGCTAGGGTGAGGGCCGAACCGTTATTGGATATACCAATTTTTGAGGGCTTGTCTTCAACGGCCCTCACCCGGCCTCGATGACTCGGCCACCCTCTCCCACGGGGAGAGGGATTTTTCAGAACCTTCCTTAATCCATTATCCATGATCCATCAACGTTTCAAGCCAGCTTTCCGCCATCAGCGCGTGCCCGGCCATGGTCGGATGCACGCCGTCATGCAGCCAATATTCCATACGTGGCTGGTGCTTGAGTGCCTGATCAAAGGCCGACTGAAACGGCACAAAAACCGTGTTGAATTCATCAGCCAACCGCTTGACGATCGCGCGACGCTCGTCGATTTCCGGGAACCAGGCCTCCGTCACCGCCCCGCAACGCAGCACAAACGGTTCGCACAACACCAGTTTCACGCCGGGCAACCGGTTCTGCGTGTCCTTGAGCAGTTGCCGATAAACCTTTTCGTATCGATCCAACGGCACGCCTTCACGTTCTGACTTCATCCCGTGCCAGGTGTCGTTCACGCCGATCAGAATCGACACCACCGTAGGCTTCAAGTTCAGGCAATCCGTCTGCCATCGCTCCGCCAGATTGGTCACCTTGTTGCCGCTGATGCCCCGGTTGTAAAGGGTCAGGTTCAGGTCTGCATGACGCAACAGCAGGGTTGATGCCGCGTAAGCAGCATACCCCCGACCCAGTGCCTCATGATCATGCCCTTGTATTCTCTCCCGACTGCGTCCCACATCGGTGATCGAATCACCCTGAAACAAAATCACGTCGTTATTTTTAAAAACCATGTGTTGCTACTTTGTAAGCCGTTATTGCTGTGGTATTCAAAATCCGAAATTCGACGCCTTCAACAGCGGGTCTTTCTGCTAAGCGCACCTAAAAGAACCGATTTTCAACACAGAGGACACGGAGGTCACAGAGCAGAACCAAGTTTTTGGCGTTGCCTCACAAACGAACCGTACCTGCATACCAAGACCTCAAACGACTGTTTTTCAAGCGTTCTTCAGATCGAATTGTTTCACGTAGCAAAACAATCGATCGAACAGGCTGGTCATGCTTGTTTGCTTCTCTGTGCACTCTGTGACCTCTGTGTTGAGTTCTTTGGTTTGCTCTAAATCCAAAATCCAAAATTCGAAATTAAATTTTCGTATCCTCCGCCGCCTCAGTCTGTTCCCTGGCGATGTTGCCCCAGGCACCGATCAGCAATATCGGTGCGGCAATCACGATTGAGCTGTACGTGCCCACCACCGTGCCCACCATCATCACAAACGCGAAGTTATGCACGCCCGGCCCGCCGATGGCGTACAGCAGCAGGGTACTGATGAACACCGTGCCACCGGTCAAAAGCGTGCGCGACAACGTCTGGTTGATTGAATTGTTGATAATCTGTGGCGTGGCCCACGACAAGCGACCACGATTTTCACGAATGCGGTCAAATGTCACAATCGTGTCGTTCACCGAGTAACCAATCAAGGTCAGCACCGCAGCCACCATGGAGAGGTTCAGGTGAAACGGTTCCAAGCCCAGCCACGTGGCGGTATCAGGCACCCAGCCGACCACAAACGTCGCCAGTGCCGCCAACCCGACCGCGATCAGCACATCATGCACCAAGGCTGCAATCGCACCAAAGCCGTAACGCAGGTTGCCGAAACGCACCCACACGTAAATGGCGATGGCGATCCACGAAAGCACCACCGCTGCGATGGCCTGCTGTTTCATCGTCGCGGACACCTGGCTGGAAAAGTTGGTGATGCTGCCCAGACTGGTGTCCCGCAGCATCGCATCGCGCACAATCGCCCATTCCGTGGCTGCCAATCCACCTTCTTCGCCAAAGGTGTCCGGGTTTTCGATATACGAAGTCGAATTATCCCGGCTCACCACCGCCACCGACTTGTACATCGGCTTGCCGGTGCGCGGGTCGTTCTGCCCAGCCGGGTCCAACCCGATCACCTCAAACTGCCGAAAACCCAGTTTTTCATAATTCGGCTGACTGCGCATCCGCGCGATGCGCGAGGTCACATCTTCCACCGTCGCCTGCGGGTTCATCTGACCGATCACCACCACCGACCCGCCCAAATAATCGCTCACATCGAACGCCGGTGAAATGTCCGGCGACAATTCCGCACGGTTGATGTCCTTGCCCAGCGACGCATGACGAATCGGGAACACCGGCGACAAACGCACAGTCGGGGCATCGCCCTCACGTGCCCCCATGCCCGCAAAATCAATCGGCTCGGGGCTGCTCACCACATCACGGAACGCTTCCTTGATCCGCTCACTCACCACCTTGGGGTCTTGCAAAAGCGTCGCAATCGAAAACGCATTGGCGCTGGTACCTTCGCGCTCCCCCACCGTCACCACCACCGCGCGATCACCGCTCAACTCCGGCGTATTGGTTTGTACTGCCACCTGCGTCAAACGCTGACGCACTTCTTCCACCATCATCATCTTGTTGTCATCCAGCTTGAACGACACCTGCGTCCCCCCGCGAAACTCAATGTCCAAAATGTCTTTGCCCAACGCAAACACCGCATACCACCCGGCAATGATCATGAGCATGCTCACCGCGATGAACTTCCACTTCAGCGACACCCAGTCAATGCTGGGCGTCAAAAACCGACGCAGCCCGGGCAGCACCATCGGCAACATCGGCAAGTTTTTCGGCTTGGCAATCGCCAACCATAATTCAATCACCACCCGTGTGCAGAACACCCCCGTGAACAGGTTGGCCGCCACCCCGATGCCCAGGGTCACGGCAAAGCCCTTCAAGTCAGCCGTGGCCGTGTAACCCAGAATCAGACACGTGATCAGCGTGGTGATGTTGGCGTCGAAAATCGATGAAAATGCGCGATTGAAACCCTGACGCACCGCTGTGTGTATGTCGGCTTTGCGTTCCAATTCTTCGCGGATGCGTTCGTAAATCAGCACGTTGGCATCCACCGCCATGCCGATGGTCAGCACCAACCCCGCAATGCCCGGCAGAGTGAACACCGCATCCAGCGCTGCCATGACCCCCAGCACGATCAGCAGGTTGGCGATCACGGCAAAGTTGGCCACCGCGCCCCAAAAAAAGTAATACATCAACATAAACAACGCCACCAGCCCCAATGACCAGTACGCAGCCCGTAACCCGGAACGTAAATTGTCTTCGCCGAACGATCCGCCGATTTGTTGAATCAGAATCGGTGCATCCGACAGACGAGCCTGCAATGAGCCGGCGGACAGGGTGCGAATCATGTAATCCAGTTCGCGCTCGGCAAACCCGCCGCGACCGCCGGTGATGATGCCGCTGCCGGCGATGCGACTTTGAATCGTCGGGGCGCTGATGATGCGCCCGTCCAGCACGATGGCCATGGGTTGCTTCAAGTGACTGCCGGTGAGTTGCGACATGTAGCTGCCGCCGATGGCGTTGAGGTTGAACGCCACGCAGGGAAAGCCGCTTTCGTCCTGCGCCCGACCGACGCGGTTGAGTTCCCAATCCGGCTTGGCCTTGGTGAGTGACGCATCATCGGTGTTGAAAAGCAAAAGGTAATACTCGCCGCCGTAGGCTTCCCCGATCAGGTTACGCCGGGCGGCCAAATACTCGCTGGCATTTTCCACCAACATGCGCAGGTTGGCCTGGGTTTGAGCAGGGTTGTCGCCCTCGGCAAAGCTATCGGGGTTATCTATGGCGAACCACCGGAACGGGCGATCACCCCCGGCACGCGGCCCCTTGGTTTGTAACTGTTCCCTGTACGCTTCAACATCCGGCACCGAACCGGGAGCCGGGGCAATGCGAAACTCAAGCACGCCCGACCCACGCAACAACGCGATCAAATCATTGGGGTCGTCCAGCGGCCCTTTGACCTCTTCATAGAGCGCAAAAGTGTCCCCCAGTTGACGCAGTTCACTGGTTTTATCCGTGTGCGTCGTGATGAACTTTTCCAGCGCTTCGAGTCGGGGGTTGGCGATGGTTGAGCGTGCGCCCTGACTGCCGGGCACGGTGGCACGGGTGGTCAATGCCAGAATACGGTCGAGTTCGGCTGGGTCGATGTTGGTCGAAAGCAGTTTGGCTTGTGCATCATTGAAACGCTCCCGGGCTGACAACCAGGCCAAGGCCTTGGGTTCCAGCACGGCAATCAGTTCATCAACCCGGGCCTGCAATACGGGTTTTTGTGCTTCGGTTGCCCCGGCCAGTGTTGCCTCGGCTTCGTTGAGTTTTTGTTGCGCGGTTTCATACGGGGCGCGTACCTGGGCCAGGGTTTCCTGTGCCGCGACCATTTCCGCCAATAGTTCACGACGTTGCGGGTGACCGACGGATAAGGTTTCGATGCGTTGGTTACGAGCTGAGCCGGTGAGTCGCAACACTTCGTTCAAGGCGGCGCGTTCGAGGTTGTCCTTGAGCAGGGCATCACGTTGTTGGATGAAATCCGCCCGACGTTGGGTGGTCACCTTCGAAGGTGCGGGCATTTGAATTTCAATGCGACTGGACCCCACCCGTCGCCAAACCAGGCTTTTCTGTTCCAGCGGATCGACACGTTCCCGCAGCACGGCAATGGTCTGTTCAATGGCGGTACGCGTGTCCGAGCCTTCGGGTATTTCGACTTCGTACACCAGCACCGTGCCGCCGGCCAGGTCCAACCCCGGCTTGAGCTTGCGCTCGATGGGGTAGAGTGCCGCCAGGGAACCGATGCACACCGTGGCCACCAAAGCCGTCCGCCAGAGCATCGTCCTGCCGATGGCCAAACCCGCCAGGGTCACCAGAAGTGCGACCAGCGCGAGGCTGTAAAGAACGATCTGCAAAATCAGAATGTTGTTCATAAACTTGACTCAAAATCAGTAAAAAAAATCCAAGACTACTGCTGCGGGTTAACCACCGCGGGTTTCCACCCGCGGCTATGCGGAAAAAAATTTGGCATCGCGCGGCTCGCTGCGTGCGCACAAATGCCGCTTAGATCACGATTCGGTTTTGGTTTCCAGAATCGTCTGAATTGCGGACTTGACGAACTTGATGCGTGTGTTGGATTGTTCATCCACTTTCACGATCACATCACTGTCGCGCACTTCGACGACGGTGCCAATCATTCCGCCGATGGTCTGCACCCGGTCGCCCTTTTTGACCGCTTCCAGCAGCGCTGCCCGTTTTTTGCGTTCCTTGCGCTG
>CAYRTH010000023.1:0-28595 GCA_964427135.1 uncultured Phycisphaeraceae bacterium | reverse complement strand
ATGACGCGACCCCACCCACCCGATTATCGGTAAAATACCATGCGCGGTTGTAGTAATAGAATACAACGATCGTTCCATCGTATTTTCCTGTGGAGGATCAACGGGGGATGGTAGACGAAGTGAAGGCATCTGACAGATCACGTAAAGCGTTGGTATGAGCGTTGAATGATCCAATGCTCCGCCATTAGCGAACCAACCGTAAATCAAACGAGGACGAAGGACTGACCCATCATCGCTATTCAAAGCGCACGGACTGTCCGGGTCCTTTGGCAAATCCTTCAAACAGTGCCGTCACCTGGCGAGCCTGTTCGAGTGTGCCTTTGGTCGGGGGTTGCTGATTGAGGATGCTTCGGGCAAAGGCATCGATTTCACCAAAGTAGCCCAGGCCGAAGACGCCATGGTTGTACAACTGGCCGAGGGAAAATTCCGGTTCCCAGACCGCGGCGGCCTGTTCGGGTGTGCCGGCGAAGAAGCTGGGGGATGAGCCATAGCCCACAGGCTGATTGCGGTGCAGGGTGAGGCGACGGTTGTTTTCGATGGTGATGTGATGGCCGTGTTCGCCGACGATGAGGGTGCGTTCCATGCCGCCGTTGTTGGAAGCGCCGTGCGAGAGGACGAGCGTGGCCACGGCTCCGTCGTCGAAGGTGAAACTGGCAAGCCCCCCGCCGACGGCGCTGCGTTGATAGTAGAGCGAGCGCGGCATGCCCATGAGATAGACCAGCAGCGATGCGGGATGACACAGGTGGTCGAGGAAATTGCGCACCGCCGGTATCGGCTGGCCGCGCTGATAATCGGCGAACTGCTCGGGGGTGGGCACGTGTTGGGGGTATTGAAGCACCGTCAGGTGGGCGTGGCCGAATTCGGGCAAGCGCATCAATTGATGGGCTTTTTCATTGGCGGGCATGAACATTTTTTTCAAACCGACCAGCACCTGTTTTTCGGCGACAGCGGCGGCCTGCTGGATGCGATCGATGTCGTCACAGGTTGCGGCGGGTGGTTTTTCCATCCAGACATGCTTGCCCGCTTGCAGGCAGCGAACCGCCAGGTCCGGGTAGCGTGGCCGACCCTGCTGGTCGTAACCGGTGCAGAGAAACACCGCTTCGATACCCGCGTTGTCGAGCATATTTTGCAGATCGCCGTACCAGGATTGTGCCCCAAATTGACGGGCGAAAGCCTCAGCCTTGCGCACGTCAAGGTCGCAAGTGGCAATAAGCTCGACGGGGGCGAACTGCAACGCAGGGAACAGGTTTCGAAAGGCATGAGCGCCGCAACCGAGAAATCCGACTCGAACTTTCGGTTCCTCGATGAGTTTGGCCTGAAAATCGATGCGCATGATTATTGCTCCGATCCTTCGCCCTGCACGATGGTTTGCCGATCGGCACTATCGAAAGCGACGAGCACCACAGCCGGTTCACATCCGATGTTGGCAGCGCGATGAAAGACGCCTGGTTCGATGACGATGCAGTCGCCCGGCTCCAGCGCGACCGACCCGCCGTTGGGCAGGGTGTGGGCGATTCGGCCCGACACAACATAGAGCACTTCTTCGCAGTTGGGGTGCTGATGCAACGGGTTGCTTTGCCCCGGGTCGATGGTGACTCGTCCCACGGTCATGCGGGCGCTCGATCCGTTCTGCCGATTCACCATCCATTGCAGCGTACCCCACGAGGCACGGTCCACCGGCACGGCACTGCCGAGTTGAACGCCCTGGTTGACGGAAGCGGAAGATTGGTTCATGAGGGTGTCTCCTGTAAGGGTGAGTCCATCGTTGATCGGTTCATGCGATAAGGAGTACAAGCGAACGTCGGCGGCGGACCGCGATCGATACAACTTCACCAGCGACGGTCCACCTCGTGCGGCACGACATCGCTGGTCTCCATGAAAAAGGTCAACATGCGGTTGCGCAACTCCTCGCGTGCTGTTGCCAGTGTCGGGTCGTCGATGCGGTTGTGCAGTTCGGCAGGGTCGGCGGTCAGGTCGTAAAGTTCGTCTTGTTCGAGTAGCCGACGAACATATTTGTAGTGTGAAGTACGGCACATCACGGCCTTGGTGTGGGCGATTTCGTCGGTGACCTGAAGCCCGATGCGTGGCCAATACAGGCCGGTGGGTTTGGTGTCGTTGACGCTGTGCAGTTCGGAAGCGTGGGCCTCACCCGGTAACCGACCACCTTCACAGAAAACAGCATCGCGATGCAGGTTGGTTTGTCCGGCCACCACCTTCAGCAGCGAACGCCCGAAAGATGTGTAGTTTGGCTCAATGCCGGCGAGTTCATAAATCGTGGCACTGACATCGACCAGTTCGGTCAGGGCATCGCAGACGCGCGGTTGAACGGGGATGCCTGCTGGTGGCTTGATGACCAACGGCACACGGGTGAGGCAGTCTTCGAAGGTGTTCTGAGTTTTTTCGACCAGGCCGTAATCGCCGGTGAAATCGCCGTGGTCGGAGAACATGAACATGGCGGTATCGTCCCAAAGTCCGCGATCACGCAGAGCGTTCACGATCAGGCCGAGTTGATGATCGACGCGGGCACACATGCCGTAGTAGGTGGCCCGCAGTTCGGACCATCGATCTTCGGTCCAGGTTTGCAGGCGTTGGCGCTCATGAATGCCTTGAAGGATCGCAGGTTTACCGATCCAGGTGGCGGGTGTGGCGATGCGTGATGGCAGGCAATCACGGTCAATTTTGTTGAACCACGAGGCTTCGACGGCATAGGGCGGATGCGGATTGCCCAGCGCCAGAAACAGGCACATCGGCTGATCCTGCGGTGCTCTGTGAATGAAGTCGATGACCCCTCGCACGACCGCCCAGTCATGGTCGAAGTAACGCCCCTTTGCATCGGTGTCCAGTCGGCCACGGAAGAATGAGTAATAGTTGTCACCCGTCGGATCGCCGCGCCATGGGCCCCATGGGTCGATCCTTGGGGCAGGGGTACAGCCCCAGCGCTGGTAATCGTCGCTCGTGGGTTCAAAGCGCTGGTCACAGTAAGCGTTGAGGGGCAGTTGTGCGGGGATCAGATCATTTTTTCCGCCCCACCAGACGTAATAGCCCTGATCTCGCAGGGTTTTGAGCAGGCAAGGCTCATCGGGGTGAAGCATGTGATGCATGGTGCGATGGCCACGGACATGGGGGTACCAGCCGGTCATGAAAGAGCAGCGTGAGGGTGTGCTGACGGGGTTCTGGGTGAAGGTGTTGGACAACGAGACCGCCTCTTGCGCGACGAGCTGGTCCAGGTGAGGTGTGTGTGCTGCGGGGTTGCCGATGTGCCCAAGGACATCGCCCCGCCACTGATCGGGGTTGAAGATGAGTATGTGTGGTATTTTCGCCATTTTTGACTTCTTTCAACGCTTTTTGCGAATCGCGCTTGACAGTGCGAAACCATATAGTAACATATGTGTATCAATTTACAATTTTGTTACTCACCATGGCAAAAGGCCCCACAGTTCGATTGATTGCGAGTCAAACCGGCGTATCGGTTGCGACGGTGTCACGTGTGCTCAACAACCGTCAGGGCATCAGTTCCAAGGCTCGCGACACCGTGCTCAAGGCCATGAACGATGCGGGGTTCCGAATGCGCGGGGTCAACGGCGGCACCATTCAGGTGGGTTTGGTTTACACCCGTTCCGACAATGCCATCATGCGTGGCTACGACGCCGATCTGGCTTCGGGGGTTTATCAAAGTCTGTCCGCCCAGCAGGCGCAACTGGCGATTACCGATCTAGGCCAAAAGCGGCCGGATGAAACCTACACCCAGTTCTTCATGCGTAAGCACATCGACGGGGTGGTGTTGCGGCTGGCTGAACCGCATCATCATTTGATTGCCGGGCAGATCACCAAAGAGGGGTTTCCCTGTGTCGTGGCGTCCGAACGCTTCGACGATCCGGACATCAGCTTCGTGGACTATGACTCGCGCGTGGGAATGACCCGGGCGATGGACTATCTGGCGCAATTGGGCCACCGTCGTATTGCCCTGGTGATTCAGCAGCTTCACGACACCGACCATGCCGACCGACTGCAGGCTTACCGGGATGGGATGGAGCGTCACGGCCTGGACAACGATCCGGCATTGATTCTTCCGATCACCAGCACACCACAGGGGGGTGCCAGTGCCATGGACCAATTACTGGCCCTGCCCGCGCCTCCGACGGCTGTCATGTTCACCAATCCCCCGCCGACCATCGGCGCCATCAAGCGAGTTTTGCAGCGCGGCTTGCGCATTCCCCAGGATCTTTCAATCATCGGTTACGACAACTCGGAACTTCGCTACTCCGTGTTCCCGTCGTTCAGCGCTGTCTGTCAGGACGCAGCCCACATCGGCCAGCTTGCCGCCAGTGCGGTGATGCGGCGGGTGATGGATCGAACCCTGCCCCCGTTGCGCGAAGTCATACCCACGCTCTTTGAAGTCAACGAAACCACCGGTCCTCGCCCGGCATCCGATAGCTCGGCAGCCCTGTGAAGGTCTGCAAACATCTTTTATCCTTGAGGTGCTTCATGATTCACTTCATCATGCCATCACATCGTTCCCGTCGTCGCAATGGCTTCACCCTCATCGAGTTGCTGGTGGTGATCAGCATCATTGCCTTGCTGGTGGCGTTGCTGCTCCCGGCCCTGAGTAGTGCCCGTGATGCTGCCAAGGGCATGGCTTGTCAGTCCATCCTCAAACAGATCGCCACCGCCAACGTCGCCTATAGTGTCGATCACCTGGGCTGGTTTGTACCGTTGCATGTCAACGCTCAACTGCGCTGGCACAATCAGCCTTCCTTTCTGGAATATCTGCAGATCAGGGTCAACACCTGGGTCAACGCCGGTGGTGTCACCCAATACACTCCGCTGTGGCCCAAAAAAATGCTCTGCCCCATGGCCCCGCGTGCCCAGCTCGAACTGGGCGTCATCGGCATCAGTCCGGCTGACGCCAATCTGCACGGCTGGCCGGTCGGCTCCTGGGGCTACAACCACACCGGCAAGAACTACATCGACAACACCAAAACGCCACCGCTGTATGCCGCCTTCAACATCAACGACATTCAGGCACCGGCCCGCAAAATCTGGTTTGCTGACTCACTGGCCTTTTCGATGGTCTGGTCCAACTCCTACGGCTACAAAGACGAATTCGATGCCGCTGGCGCCGCCATCGCCTATCGCCACAGCAAGGGTGCCAATATCGCCTTCGCCGACGGCCACGTCCAGCACACCCCCCGCGAAAAGGTGGACACCAACATGTCATCCACCGCACGCTATCAACACTGGGACCTGATCGCGCCTTTCGCGCCTTGATGCTGTTCACCACAACCGTTTATCAAACAACTCTTTTTTTCGAACTGATTCTTTTGTGAGGCACAACGATGACTCGATGGCTTGAAAATCGTCACACCTTGATTGCTCAGTTTTGTCGTTTTGCCGCTCTGGCGGTGTGCACCATAGGGGCTCTAAACGCTTCCCTGCTGAGCGCAGCCGATGCCACGGGTTGGGCTGACAAACAAGAGGCTTCGCCCAACCCGCGCGTGGTGGACGTTTATCCGGTGAATGCCAACACCCTGACCGTCGTCATTCATCACGGTCAAGTCATCCCCGGTGGACAGGAACCCTACGTCCCCCAAGCCACCGATCGACTCAAACCGGTTCGTTACCATAACTGGCTCGAACGCGATGGCAAACCCATCGGTACACTCGTTGGCCCAGACCATAAATATCTCTATCGACCTTCGCAATTCATTGACAGTCCGCTCCAGGATGACTGGGCCTCCAACCCCGCGAACTATCGACTCCAATGCACTGAGGGCAACGACTCAGCCTATGCCCAGCCGCTGTCGCCGTTGAAGGTACACCGCAAAAGCCGACCCACGCAGATGGTTCGCTACGGGCCTCATGACATTGATGGACCCCGTGAACATCATCTTTATCTGGTGCTGCCCTCACCGCTGATTGTGGGTCATACTTACGAGTTGACTTTTACCGGGCATCAGCCTGCCATCGCCTCGGCAACCTATCGTCATGAACCGCGCCGAACCTTCAGCCAAGCCGTCCACGTTTCACAGGTCGGCTTTCGGCCTGATGACCCCCTCAAACTCGGATCACTATCGCTCTGGCTGGGCGACGGTGGTGGCATGGCTTTCAGTCCCGATTTGTCTTTCGAGGTCGTTCGCGTCAGCGATGACCAGCCGGTCTTCCAAGGCAAAGCGACCCTGGC
Source organism: uncultured Phycisphaeraceae bacterium (assembly GCA_964427135.1). Taxonomy (GTDB): domain Bacteria; phylum Planctomycetota; class Phycisphaerae; order Phycisphaerales; family Phycisphaeraceae; genus JAJXSS01. The sequence goes on along the minus strand of CAYRTH010000023.1, from coordinate 22,414 downwards.
CAAGGGTGTCAACGAAATCGAAATGCCCGGCCAGGTCAATCACAACGGAGCCGACGTCTGGCAACTGAATTTTTCCGCATTGAACCAGGCGGGTGAATATCGTCTGTATGTCGAGGGGGTTGGCTGCTCCCTGCCGTTTCGTATCACCCAAACCACCTGGCGCGATGCGTTCACCGTCTCGGTCCGGGGCCTGCTTCATCAACGCAGCGGCATCGCCCTGGGACCACCCCACACCAACTTCACCCGGCCACGCCCTTTTCACCCTGACGATGGTGTGGTCATTCGTCTGACCACTGCCGCCTACATCATTCCAAACAAGTCCACCGATCAAGGTGATCGCTTCCGTCGCGTGGTCGAAGGTCAAAGCGACCAAGCCACCCGTGACGCCTGGGGGGGCTACATGGACGCTGCCGACTGGGATCGTCGAACCGATCACCTGATCATCGCCCGCTATCTTTTCGATCTGATCACTGCTTACCCCGCTTTTGAAAAGCTGCAACTCAACCTGCCCGAAAGCGGCAATCAACTGCCCGACCTTGTCAATGAAGCCCTTTTCGGTCTGGATTGCTTCCGACGCATGCAACTGGAAGACGGCTCGATCCCCGGCGGCATCGAGTCCGCAGAGCACCCACGCATCGGCGAAGCGAGTTGGCAGGAATCGCACCCCATCTACCGTTTCGCTCCCGATCCCTGGTCCACCGGTCTTTATGCTGCCACTGCCGCTCAGGCAGCGCGCGTTTTGCAAGTGTATGACCCCGCCTTGGCGCAGACCTATGCCGACAGCGCCATGAGGGCCATGGGCTGGCTTGATCAGCTTGCAGAAAAAGGGCAACTGGCAGGCTACGGCCATGTCATCACCGATGTCCGCAACCTCGCTGCGGTGCAACTCTACGGCCTGACCAAGGCTCCCCGCTGGCACGACCTTTTCAAACAGACCACCGCTTTCACCCAAGCCCGCGGCAAGCTCGGCCAATGGAAGCAGTTCGAGCAGGGCGAATCCATCTTCGTTTACCTGTTGCTCCCCGAAAACCTCACCGACCCTGTCATCCGCAAACACGGCATGGAAAGCATCATCCGCGAAGCCCAACGACTGATAGAACAAGGACAAAGCACAGCCTTCGGTTGGACCGGCCCAGCATCCGTCCGCCTAGGTTGGGGCCGAGTCAACACCCCACGCTACGCCATGCCGATCGTTTATGCCTACCGGCTCACCAGCGACGTGAAATACCTCCAAGCCCTGATCCGCGCCTGCCAATACGGGGCTGGCAACAACCCCCTGAACCTCAGCTTCACCACCGGCGTCGGAACCCAATGGCCCCAACATGTCACCTGTGTCGATGCTGAAATCACCAATCAGCCCGCCCCTCCGGGACTGACTCCGATGGGACCCCAGGAGTGGTTTGTCGCTCGACGATTCTGGCTCAACCGCTACATGAAAGTCCATCCATCGCTTGATCAATGGCCCGCCTGCGAGGCCTACTTCGACACCGGCCTCTACACCGTCACCAACGAACCCACCGTTCATAACTCCATGGCCCCGACCTTCTACGTCTGGGGGCACCTGGCTGCTCGCCCGGCATTGCAGCAACTGTCCGCCAACGATCAACCAATAACGGTTCCCGCAACCGCACAGCGGCGCTGAATAACACTGTTACCGTGACTCGTTTTCACTTTCACTTTTTTTAGGAGGAGATTCGATGAAATCATTGACAGCTTGCGGCATGACTCTGCTCTTGGCCACCACGTCCGCCCACGCCGGACTCGTCTTCAGCGACAACTTCGGCGCCACCACGCCCGACCCGACCCTGAGCGCTGATGTCGGCACTTGGAGTACCAACGTGCTGGGTACTGGACTTACCTTCGCACCCGTCGCCGATACCAATGACTGGTTTGGTAACGGTACCAGCAACGGTATCCTGCGAATTCAGGACACCAACACAGCAACGAATGGAAGCCTGGCAAAAACGGCCACTTTCACCCAAGTCATTGAGTACGGTGTTATCTCTTTCGACCTCTACGAACCCTCCACCAGCCCTTCCGGCGTCAACACCTGGGTTCGCATCAATTTCCCGGTCGCGATCGGCAGCAAACGCGTCGAGTTCCAGGATGGCCACGCTGTCGTTCAGGGCGGCTCCGCGGGCGGCGATCTGGAATATGCCTTGGACACCAAGGTGGCTGTGGATGTTTACCTCAACGCCAGCAACGCCACCCAGAACATCGCCGGAGTATCAGTGACCAGTGGCCAATATCTGATCTACATCAATGGCGACCTCAAGGTCACCAGTTTCTCGGGCCATGCCTTGACGGTGGGTACGTTCAACTCGGTCAGTATTTCCACCAACGGCAGTGGGACCACAGAAATGTATATGGATAATTTCCGGGTCGCGATTCCCGAACCGGCCTCGTTATCCCTTCTGGCGGTAGGTTTGACCGCCATGCTCTATCGTCGGCGTTGATCCGTCGGTTTTGTTTGATGCGTTGACTGACTCCTTTCAACCTTCCTTCCTCGTCCGTGATCCAGACACCCCCAGCCGCGGGGTGTCTGGAACGGCCGGGGTTTTCTAAGCCCAATGTCCGCACAACACACAGGCCATCTGACTCCCTGACAACACACATCACCTACAAGTCATCTGATTGATCAATCACAAGGAGCTTCATGATGAATCGAATAACGAAGATCATGTGGGTTGCTGTCCTGATATGGACCAGCTTGAGCGCCATGACTCATGCAAGCAGCATGAATACTTACGCAAACGTCAAGGATGCGGACATTCCCGCGAGCGTGAAGAGCAATCCTTACTGGGAAAAAGGATTTCTGGATATTACCCAGGCGCCTTATAGTGTCGTACCCAACAGCGCCTCCCAGGCAAGCTCGAATGTGACAAAGATACATAGTGCAATCAGCGACGCTTACAACTACAATCTCGTCGTTTGGTTCCCGGCGGGAAAGACCTATTACATCAACAGCGAAATATATCTGCCCAGTCCGAAAACCGGACGCAAATGGGGTAACAAGCTGGTCGGCGGCGGCAACGGCTCGAACCGCGCGGTGATCAAGGTGGTGGACGGTTCCCTGCTTGCCGGTAAATACGCCCTGAAGTATGAAGGAACCACGACCAACGGCCCCGCTGCTCATTACAGCGCCGAATTAAGAAATATCAACATCGACATGGGCAACAACCCCGATGCGTCGGCTGTGCACATGAACGGTGCCCAGCATTGCGTGATCGAAGATGTCAGAATCTTTGGCACATCCTTCAACGTCGGGATTCACAGGCTTCCCGGTTCGGGCGGTAATGTCGCCAATTTACATATATTGGGAGGGAAGACCGGTATATTGCAGGATGATTACAGGCCCAATCCCACCATCCAGGGGTTGACCCTTGACAACCAGTCGGACTACGGGATTCTGATTACCAATTCACGAGGCCCCGTGACTGTTACCGGGGGTAAGATCATCAGCCCCGCCGCGCCGACATCCACTTATCGTGCCGTGTTATCCACGAATGCCGGTACCGGCTTTTCTCACTTCAAGGCGGGATTCTGTCTCGTTGATATGGCGATTGAAGTCAAGGGAACCTCGGGCATCGCCATTGAAACCTACCTGTCCAATATCATGGTATATAACACGTATATCAAATCGGCGACGCTGGCGCGCGTCGGACAAACCAGGGCCACCGATACGACCATGCCGGCGGGCGCCAACTCGGCATTCTACGAAACCGCTGAAGTGATCAACGGCGATCCCTCGAACTATAAATTCATCCCGTATCTGGCGTTCTCGGGTGCTGGCAGCCGTGGGAGCGGGTATGTGATGATGGTGGATTCGATCGTGAAACACACCACCCAGGACTTCAAAGATCAGCCCGCAGTCTATCAAGCCATCACGACGAACAATAACATCCCCGCCGATCTGCTTTCAAGACATCTATGGGATCAGAATACTTTCCCATATTGGGATCCGAGCGCCACCAACTTGGTGGATATCAGTCTGCCGCCCTACAACGCGGTAAGAGACCTCACCACCGCGGACAACACAGCCGCGATCCAGAGCGCGATCGATTTTGCCGTCGCCAACAACAAGGTTGTTTTTATTCCCAGGGGGTATTGGTATATCAAAAGCAAGCTGACCCTCAAGTCCGGGCTGAAAATGATCGGTGCCGCCAATGCCTATAGCGTGATCAATCTGTCGCCGACCGCCTGGGCCGGAGGAACGGCCACGAATGTCGGCGTTGATACGGAGAACTCCGCCACCGGACCTCTGACGCTGGGGTATTTCTGCATCCAGGGATACACGAATTCTGCATCAAAAGGAACCCAGGCCCATCAATACGTCGTCCCGTTTGCCCTCAGGACGAACAACACGATTATGAGAGACATCCAGTTCGAACGGCTTACCCATCAGTGGGGCAAGGATGGGAAATACCCCGAAGCGGCGGATCGTCCGTTCTTGTTGCTTACCCAGAACGCCGGTGGAAAAATCTACGCCTCTCCTCTGGACTTCGGTAACAGTTGGAAGTTTACCTCGCTGATCATCAAGACCGGTGAGGACGGAACCACCGCTTACAACTTCAACGGCGGATACAGCCAGTATCTCATCAAGGATACGGTCAACCAACTCAATATCTATCAGCCCGACACTGAATATGTGGAATTTAAAGCAGCGCAGATCATGCTGGACAACGCGAAGAAAGTCAATTTCTTCGGTTTCAAGTACGAAGATCAGACCACCTTGCTGGAAATGAAGAACGGCTGCGACAATATCAGTATCATCGGCGGATCGGGCAACTATTCCCTCTTTTATCCAGCGTCACATCAATACGGTTCTGAAGCTATTATTAAAGTCAGCTCCAATTGTACCAACTATCAGTTCGCGGGCCTGGATATGCAAAAAAAGACGACCGATCCGGGATACGATCCTGCCTACATTCTGCTTAAAGATTTGAAGATGAATTACAACATGGCCCAGTCTGATATGATTGCCTTTTACCGAGTTGGAAATCCCACGATCAACAACTTTGCAGGGGCAGCCGGGCCGTCAAACCTTCTGACGAACGGAAATTTTGAACAGGGCTTGTCACCTTGGGTGGCGTATGCTTCGACGGGCGGAGCGCCAACCGTCACGGTCGTCTCCGGCGGTAGCGATGGCGGCAATTGCGCACGAATTACCGATCGAGATCATAAAAACGATGCCATCAGAAGGGTGGATATACTCACGCTTCTACAATCAAATGGTACCGGCCCCTATATTGGAACTGCGTACATCAGGCATCAGAACGCGATTACAGTCACCAATGACAGCGGCATCTGGATGAAACTGTTCTATCGGCAGACAGGAGGCACGATGCAGACGGTGACCTTGGCTACCAAAACCATTCCCAATTCCACAGCTTGGACCATCATCACCGGGAATGCGTTTACTTTGCCTGTCACCCCTTCCTCGCTCGATACTGCTTATATAACGTTTGAAACCGCTACCAATAACCCTTCGGGTGTTATTTTCATAGATGATGTATTTTTCGGAAAGCAATGACTTCAGGGAACCCGGCATGACTCCCAAACAACGACTCATGGCCACGCTGCGCGGTGAAGCACGTGATCGCGTCGCCGTAACGCCGATCGTGATGCAGTGGGCGGCGCACTATATAAAGCGTAGCTTTCGTGACTACTATCTGGATGGTCGCATTCTGGCGGAAGGTCAGCTCGCGGTGCAGCGTGGTTTCGAAAGCGATTGGGTGTCTGTGATGAGCGATCCCTGGTGCGAGTCCAGCGCCTTTGGCATGACTTTCGACTGGCCGGAGGAACACGTCGGTGTCCCGCATCATTACCTGATCCGCGAACGTGATGATGTGAAGAAACTGGCCGTGTTCGACCCTCACACCAGCGAGCGACCTCGTCAGCGACTCGAATGCATCCGTGCTGAAAAGGCCGCCCTGGGCGACAAGGTCGCGGTCTGTGGTTGGGTGGAAGGCCCGATTGCCCAGTACTCCGACCTGCGTGATCTCCAACCAGCGTGCATCGACCTGATCGACGATCCGTTGATGTTTCACGAGGCAGCGGAAGTGATCGTTGAAAGTGCGCTTGGTTTCGCCAGGGCGCAGGTGGCAGCAGGGGCGGATGTGATTGGAGTGGGCGACGCAGCCGCCAGTGTCATCGGACCTGAACTTTACCGTGAGCATGTTCTGCCTTGGGAACGCAAACTCATCGATGGCATTCACGCGCTGGGTGTTCCGGTCAAACTTCATATCTGTGGGAACATTGCGCCATTACTGCCGGATTTGGCGCGTGTCGGGACAGACATGCTGGATGTAGATTGGATGGTCCCGCTGCAACAGGTACGAGCGATAATGGGTCAGTACGTGACACTTTGCGGCAACTTCAATCCGATCGCATTGCTGGAGGTTGGCAACGCTCCGACCATTCGTGATACCGCTGCAGCCTGTGTTGAAAATGCCGGCGGACCACGCTCCCGTTTCATTCTGCAACCGGGCTGCGAAGTGCCCGTCGGTACCCCCGATGCCAACCTGCGCGCATTTTGTCCCTGGACTTGGTGTGCAGGTCAAGGCTGAAGTTAACCCAAGGCGTTTGCCGCGATGCCCGAACCTGAGTTGATCATTCTCGACACCGATCTGGGCGGCGACATTGACGATCTGGGAGCGCTGGCGGTTTTGCATGCCCTGCGCAAGCATGGCTATTGCGAATTGCTGGCGGTGATGAGTGTCACGGGGCAGGGGCCAGCCATCAGCGCGATTCAGTATGTGAACCGCTATTTCGGTTGCCCGGATATTCCGGTCGGTCGGCGACGGGAACCATTGATCGTTCGCAATACCTATGCCGATGCTGTCACTGCGGCGGACCTCACGCACATCGCGCCTGATCCATCAGAATCCCCCTCGGCGGTGCAACTCTATCGAAGGCTGCTGTCCAAAGCCCAACCCGGCTCGATCACGATTGCGACGATCGGTCCGCTTTTTTTCATCGATGAACTTTTGCGCTCCGGCCCCGATGATATTTCGCCACGAACCGGGATCGAACTGATAAGCCATGCCGTGAAACGTCTGGTGATGATGGGGGGACATTATCCCGCTTCTACCCATCGCGGTGAAACGAACTTCGTCGCTTGGCAACAGCAAGGCGTCACACAACGTGTCATGCACGACATGCCTCGGCCGGTGGAGGTGGTCACTTTTGAAGTCGGAGACATCGGCTCAGGTTTCGCTACGGGCAAACGAATCATCGAGTTGCCGCCGAATCATCCGGTGCGCATCGGGTACGAATATTTTTTCCAGCACCCGCCCCAATGGGCCCACCGTGAACCCTCTGCGATCGACGACTGGTCGATCTGGGACCAGATCACCGTCTTGCAAGCGGTGATGCCCGGCTCACCCTGGCTGAGTGTCGATTGGTCAATGCGCTGTGAGGTCGAAGTCGACGGAAGCAATCGCTGGACCCATGCCCAACAGCCCCATGGCCGGGTGGTGAATCGGCTCAGCCCCGATGAACTTGCCAACGCGGTCATCGAACCGCTGATGCTCGGATATTTGCCGTCCCGCGCGACTTGATTAATCCCAAGTTTTCACCACGATGACCATGCCCGTCAACGCCAAAGGCAGAGCAATCTCCAAATATTCACGCGAGTTGCTTTACCGAAACAATATAAAGATCGAATTTCATTACAGAGCGGCTGTGGCAAATGCTTAAACTGACTCAAATAACAGTTTATTTACGCGGTATGCAGGGTGATGCGTGACAGGCGGAGTTGCCTGCACTGGTCGGCGTGGTAGCACGTGTTAAACACCCGATGGCTGTGGCCTTGATCGGCTCAATCAGTCGAGTTGAATTGTCACGGCGAACAGATGAGGATGTCTAAATGATGCAATTACCCGATTGGCCCTTGCGTGTTGACCCGACGGGTCGTTACCTGATGGATGCCAAGGAAAGCCCCTGGTTCTGGCTGGGCGATACGGCGTGGGAATTGTTTCATCGCTTGACCCCGGAGCAGGCATCCGAATATCTACAAGCGCGCTGCAACCAGGAGTTCAATGTGATTCAGGCGGTCGCACTGGCGGAGTTAGAGGGATTGGATGTGCCCACGCCCCACGGTCTTTTACCATTCCGTGATCGTGACCCACGGCGACCCAACGATGCTTATTTTGATCATGTACGGTCGGTGGTGGATTTGGCCAATAGCATGGGGCTGGTGATGGCCGTGCTGCCGACCTGGGGTTGTTATCTGACGAAACAGTACCCTAAGGACGAGGTGATTTTCACCCCGGAAAGTATGGCGTTTTACGGACGCTATCTGGCGGATCGTTTGCGCGGCTGCCGAATCGTCTGGATGCTCGGTGGTGATCGTCGTCCCGATGGTGTCGAACACCTGTGGCGAGTTCTGGGCAATACCCTCAAAACAAGCGACCCGCAAACACTGATCACATGGCATACCAACGGTGGTCCGCACACCAGTGCGCACTATTGGCCCAATGAGCCCTGGCTGGATTTTCACGGCTTTCAAAGTTCACATGGTCGGCGCTTTTGCCCGAATTGGCGTCATGTCGCGGAAGCATGGAATACTACCCCGCATAAGCCGGTGCTCGAACTGGAACCCTGCTACGAGCAACACCCGATCGGCTTTTATCCACCCAACGGCCGATTCAATGCGTATGAAGTGCGATTTGTATGCTATCAATCGGTGTTTGCAGGCGGCTGCGGGGTCACTTATGGCGCCACGGAAACCTGGGGCATGGCTGAACCGGGACGCGAATACCCCTGGGGATCTCTACCAACTTGTGACTGGCGCAAAGCACTCAATCATGAAGGTGCATGTCAAATGCGTCATTTGCGGACACTCATCGAAAGCCGACCTGCAAAGGGTCGAGGCCCTGATCAATCACGGGTGCTGGCTGGCGGAGGTAGTGATGCCGATCGGGTGGCGGTCTGTCGCGATGGGTTCAGTGGTTCTGACAATGACATCCGTACTTCAATAACTTCACAGCAACGTGCGACATGGTTGATGGCTTATGTGCCCTGCGTTCAGAAGTGGATCACACTTGATCTTTCGTGCTTCGAAGGTGCTGCGCTACTTGCCTGGCGCATGAACCCGCGCACTGGTCAAGTGGGGGAACTCACAGCTCCAACAACCCATGAATGGACCATCCCTTGGCCCCAGGAGCAGGACGCTCGTGCAATGGACGGCTCTGATTGGGTGATCGTGGTCGATCGAGCTGATGCAGGCTACGCGCCGCCGTGTTCGAGTGTCATCTAGAGCAGTTTGCGTCATTATTTGATCAGCAGTTGGGGCTATTTCCGTCCCCCCACCACGGCGACCGAGGCCACCCTCTCCCGGAGGGCGAGGGGGTCTAAAAATGACGCAAACTGCTTTAGCCCCGGATTTATCTCCAACATCCGGCCCTGAAGGGCTCGGCGTCAAATGAGCCGACGCCAAGCATCCGCGCTGAACATATCATGTCACCAAGCCAGTTTCGCAGCTTTTTTCACTTGACGTGGCGAACCCTTTCGTTACACTTTTAAGCCCTCAAGAGGGGACACTCTCATGAACGACGACGATGACGACTACGACAACTTCGCCCAAGGCGTCTGAATCGCCAACCCCGGATCGACGCTCGCCCTGATGTTCAGGCAGCCGATTCGGACCTCGGCCCCGCAGAACCTAGCAAGTTCCCGCCCCGAGCCTGATTCCCCGACCTTCTCCCCCCGACGACGGTTTTCATCCTTCAATATCAAACCGCTTATTAACCGCAAAGGCAACGCCTTTACTGGAGATTCACCATGGCTCTTCTGGATTCCACCCGCAACTTCGGCATCTGCGCCCACATCGACGCAGGCAAAACCACCGTCTCCGAACGCATCCTCTACTACACCGGCAAAATCCACAAAATGGGCGAAGTCCACGAAGGCACCGCCACCATGGACTTCCTTGAAGAGGAACAGCAGCGCGGCATCACCATTCAATCCGCTGCCACCACCTGCCCCTGGGTGCGCAACGACAAGGAATACATCCTCAACCTCATCGACACCCCCGGCCACGTCGATTTCACCATCGAAGTCGAACGCTCCATGCGCGTGCTCGATGGCGCGGTCGTCGTGTTCGACGGCAAGGAAGGCGTCGAAGCCCAAAGCGAAACCGTCTGGCGCCAGGCGGAACGCTACGAAGTGCCCCGTCTTTGCTTCATCAACAAAATGGACAAAATGGGCGCCGACTTTTTCTTCTCCTACGGCTCGGTGCTCGAACGTCTGGGTGCCCCGGCCATCCCTGTGCAACTGCCCATCGGTGCGTCCAACACCTTTCAGGGCATCATCGATCTGGTGGGCCTGAAAGCCTACTACTTCAGCCCCGAGGAATTGGGTTCCAAGGTCGAAGAAAAACCCATTCCCGACGACATGATGGACCTGGTCAAGGAATGGCGACACAAACTCGAAGAAAAAGCCGCTGAGTTTGATGACAAACTCACCGAAAAGTTTTTGATGGAAACCCCGCTCACCGCGGATGAAATTCGTGCCGCCCTGCGCAAGGGCACCATCGCCCGCAAAATTCACCCGGTGTTCTGCGGCTCGGCCCTCAAGTACATCGGCGTACAACGCCTGCTCGACGGCGTCATCGATTACCTGCCCGCACCGCACGAAGTGCCCGAAGTTCTAGGCACCGACCCCAACGACAAAACCAAGGAACTCACCCGCCCGCACAATGCCGACGCCCCCTTCTCCGGGCTGGTGTTCAAGGTCGTGGCCGACCAGCACGGTGACCTGACCTACACCCGCATTTACTCGGGCCGGATTAACAAGGGTGATCGTGCCCTCAACAGCAACAACGGCAAACGTGAAATCGTCAGCCGAATTTATGAAATGCACGCCAACCACCGCATCGCCCGTGACTTTGCCGAGGCCGGCGACATCGTGGCATTGGTGGGCTTGAAAAACAGCATCACCGGCGAAACGCTCTGCGATCAGGACAAGCCCATCGTGCTGGAACGCATGGAGTTCCCCGAACCGGTGATTTCGATGTCGATCGAACCGCAAAGCCAGGGCGACAAGGAAAAACTGGCCAACGCCCTGGGCACGATTCGTCGTGAAGACCCAAGCTTCCAAAGCTGGTTCGATGATGAAACCGGTCAGACCATCATCGCGGGCATGGGCGAACTGCACCTGGAAATCATTCATCACAAGATTGCTCGTGACATGAAGGTGCCCGTGAGCGTGGGTCGGCCGAGGGTGAGCTACCGTGAAACCATCGTGGGCACAGCCGAGGCCCGGGGCCTGCACAAAAAGCAATCGGGTGGTCGTGGTCAGTATGGCGATTGTTCGATTCGCGTCGAACCCACCACGGCTGCGGAGGCCGAGGCAGCCGAGCTGGACTACGAAAACCTGATCGCCTTCGACAACCAGATCACGCAGGGTCGCATTCCGCGTGAATACATTCCGTCGGTGGAAGTGGGTGTGCGTAACGCCGCCAAGAGTGGTGTACTGGCCGGGTATCAATTGATCAACGTGAAAATCACGCTGCTGGACGGTTCGTACCACGATGTGGACTCCTCGCAGATCGCCTTCGAACTGGCGGGTTCATTGGCGCTCAAGGAAGCGATCCGCAAAGCGACGCCGCAGATTCTCGAACCGGTGATGAAGGTGGTGGTGACGGTGCCGGACGAGTTTTTGGGTGCGATCACGGGGGACCTGAATCGTCGGCGAGCGATCATCGTGGAACAGGAACAGCGCGGCAACACCCGCATTGTCACATCCGAGGCTCCGTTGTCGGAAATGTTCGGGTATTCGACGACGATCCGTGGCCTGACGCAGGGCCGGGCTTCGTATGCGATGGAACCGCTGACCTACCGCGCGGTGCCCAACAACATCGCCCAGCAGATCATCGAAGGCAAGACCGAAAAAGCCGGCGCGAAATGATGAATCATGGATGATGTCATAGATAACGACTGACGCCGAGGGCTTTAGCCCCGGATTATTTTCAAACATCCGGCCCTAAAGGGCACGGCGTCAACAACACCTTTGCCACTGGCAGCTTGTCTGCCAGTGGTTTTTTCATCGACAATCATGATGCTCTGCGCCTGATGTGGCACCGCCGCCCTCGGCGGTGGAAACCACAAAGCGGCGGATGGCATCCGCCGTGTTCGATGATTCGCACCACGAATGAACGATCATCACTGCCCGCCGATACCATCGGCGGCTTTCGTCAAGGCGTCCGCCTGTCGCACCGCAGCGCAAAACGCCCTGATTTTGTCGGGGGATTTGATGCCGCGCGATGATTCAACCCCGCTGGACACATCCACGGCATACGGCTGAACCAGCGCCATCGCCTGCGCCACGTTGTCAGGCGTCAATCCACCAGCTAAAAAAATCGGCGGCCAATCACGCAAGTTTGATTCACGCAAGGATGATGACAGGGCCGACCAGTCAAAGGTTCGACCACTGCCGCCTTGCGGGGCATCGAGCAACAACCCATGCAGGTTGGGTAATGCTTTTGTCCCGCACCAGGGCTGCAAGCTTGCAGTGAAGGTCGCTGCGTCGAAAGGTAACGCCTTGATCACCTGCAACGGTGCCAGTGACCTGACGAAATCAGGTGATTCATCGCCATGCAGGTGCACAATTTTCAATGGCAATGAATCTGCGGTCCAACGCACCTGTTCCAACGTGTGATTGGCAAACAAACCCACCGGCTGAACCTGACGGTTGTACTTGGGGGACGCATTCAACTCACGCAATACCGCCTGTGCCTGCTGGACGGTGACATAACGTGGCGATGCGGTGACGAACACCAGCCCCAGGTAATCCGCCCCGGAGTCGACGACGACACGGGCGGTCGCTGCATCACGTACGCCACAGATTTTGATGCGGGTTCGTGGGCGATTCATGTCGGTATTGTACGTTGAGCCGACGGGTTCACGGATAGGGCAATGTTGGAATTACGACAGCCGACCAACACATTGATGCCTTGCGAAATGAAAAAGCGGGTGAAGGGGCTCGAACCCTCAACATTCAGCTTGGGAAGCTGACGCTCTACCATTGAGCTACACCCGCAAGAACAACCGCGGTTTCCATTAAACTCAAGCTTCAGACCGTATGTTATCAAGCGTAGGTACCTATGCCAAGGTTGTGGGGTTCGCCACCAGGGCAAACGCCTGTACGAGCCGCGACCGTCAGGGGGCGGTGCTTTACGTGCCTCGATCCGACGGGAAGACCGCTCCCTCACGGTCGCGGCTCGTTGAACCCATACACATGCGTTTGCCCTGCATGTACCCCGTGTAAGTTTTCAGCAAAGGCCTCAAGGCTCGCGTTGGCGCAGGTGGTGTTCCAGTTGATTCAACTGCGTTTTGAGGGCTTCGATCTGCGCAAGCAAGGCTGCATCGGGGCGCTGAGCATCCTTGCGCATGGTTTCCGAGTCTTTAACGTTCTGCAAATTATTGATCACGACCGCGATGAACAGGTTGATCACCACAAACACCGCAATCACGATGAAACTGGCAAAGTAAATCCAGGCGAATTGGTAGGCCCCGCCCAGGGCCATGAGTTCGCTCTGCATGTCGGCCCAGCCTTCGAGGGTCAGCACCTTGAACAGCGTCAGCAGCGCCAAACCCAGCGTGCCCCAGCGTTCGGGGATGCCCTGATGAAACAGATAAAAGCCCATGACGGCGTAAATGTAGAGCAGCACCGCCAAAAGCAGAATGACGTGCATCATGGAGGGTATCGAGCGCAACATCGTCGCCACGATCAGGCGCAGGTCCGGCGAAATCGACACCAGCCGTGCGATGCGCAGCAGCCGAAGCAGGCGACCGACGTTGGCAAATTGGCCGTTGATGGGCAGCAGGGATACGGTGACGATGATGAAGTCAAAGACGTTCCAGCCGTCGGAGAAAAAGCGTGCCGGGCGTGCACCATGGGCTGCCAGTCGCAGGGCGATTTCGAGGACGAAAAAGGCTTGAAACAGCAGGTTGATGGTTTTGAAGATCGGACCGAAGGAAGCCATGAGGGTGGATGAGGTTTCAATGCCCATGACTGCAGCATTGAGCACGATGGCCACGATCACCGTGTTTTGAAAACTTGTGCTTTGGGTGAGTCGTTGACAGAAGGCGACCATGTCGGGGGTCCTTGCGTGGGGGTATCAGAGCCACGAGCGGAAGCGAGTGGTGCTTATTGATAGTACAAAGAACCGCTCGTTACCACTCGCGGCTCTGATGACCCACGTTGATAATCACCGCCGAGGGCGGCGGTGCCACATGTCACCAGATTTCACGCCTGAACTTGTCAGTCCGCTGACAAGTTCGGGATGCTCGGTGGTTGGAGGGCGTAATCCTGATCTTCACGGAGGACCGTGAAGATCAGGCGTGGTAAAGGCAACAAGCAATGTGTGGTGTATGCAATAACACAATTCACGCCGGGTCCACAAAATCAATATCACCAGCATCGGGCACCAAGCCGGCCTGATGACCCTGTTGCAACAAAGCGCGCACGGCTTTTCGGCCACGCTGCCCATAGTCGAGCGTCCAGTGATTGACGTACATGCCCACGAAACGATCCGCCAGGCTCGCGTCCATGTCACGGGCGTAACTCAAGGCATGTTGCAGGGCTGCCTGTCGGTGCTTCAAGGCAAAATCAATCGAGGCCAATAGTATCGAACAAACCTCCCGCATCACGGGTTGCCCCAGGTCCCGCCGAATCGCATTGCCCCCCAGCGGCAGCGGCAGGCCATGTTTCTGCGACCACCATTTGCCCAGGTCGATGGTCAAATGCAGCCCCAGGTTTTGGTAGGTGAGCTGTCCTTCATGAATGATGAGTCCCGCAGCCGCTTGGCCTTGGCTGACCGCCTGCAAAATTTGATCGAAGGGCAACACGTGATAGTGAAATGAACCTTTGCCCAGCAGCAGCGACAAGGCTAAAAAAGCGGTGGTGCGTGTGCCGGGCACGGCGATACCGGGGGCGGGCAGCTTGCGTAAATCATCGGGGGTCATCATCGGATCGCGGGTCACGATCATCGGCCCGTAACCATCGCCCATTGATGAACCGCATGAAGTCAGGGCGTACTTGTCCGCCACGAAGGGGTATTGGTGAATCGACAGGGCGGTGATTTCCAGTTCCGCTTTTTCACAGCGCACGTTGAGGGATTGAATGTCTTCCAAAATGTGCTCAAAACGATATCGCCCGGTGTCGATCAGCGCGCGGCCGTCGGAATCGGGGATGAGCGGAAACCACATGAATGCATCATCCGGGTCCGGCGAGTGACCGATGCGCAACGTGATCGGGTTGGTGTCTGGTTGAGCCATGGGGGTGTTGTTCGTTCCCTCTCCCCCCGGGAGAGCAGGAGTGTTCGCTTCGCTCACATTCGGGTGAGGGCGGAGCTGTTATTGGATATAACCGATTTTAAGCATTTTTCTTCCTCGGCCCTCACCCGGCCTCGCCCTCTGGGGCTCGGCCACCTTCTCCCATGGGGAGAGGGATTTTTCAGTGCCTTCATTCACGAACTGCAACCGGTTGAAGCGATCGTCGCACGATTTGTTGCAGCAAACGTTCTTCGAGTGCAGTATCACGACCCATCGCTCGCCAATGGTCGGACTGGTTGTTTGCACGATCGGTTCGGCGCATCGAACTAATAACATGGCCGGCGTCGGCGGAACCCTCCAACCGTTGCAAACCATGTTGTCGGCGTTCGAGTTGCACTTCAACGATCAGTTGGTACGTATCCGTATTCAGGGGTTGCGTCGCATCATCAGGCAACGTTGGCTGCGCTGGCAGCAGGCTGACACGCACCAGGCGACGTTGATCGTTGAAGGTGCTTTCGAGGGTGGTTGAGCTGGAGGTATGGCGGGCGTGCCAGGGTTCGAAAATTGTCGGGGCGAAAAGCGGACGGGTGGTGATGATGCCAAAGCGATAGTCACGACGATCCAATACAAAGCCGGCGTCCCGCAACACGAGCAGGGCTGCGTCGAACATACGACGATACTCACGGGCATCGATGTCGATCTGCGTCGGCGAGACAGTGATGTCGTCGGTGGGTGGCACCGCGATGTCGGGGGCAGGCGCAGGTGTTGAAGTGTCGTTGATTGTCGCTGGTTGAGCCGAGGCGGGGGGTTGGGTCGCGTCCGTGGTGGGCGTGCTTTCACAACCAACGAATATGCTCAGGGTGAGCATCAACCCTGTGGTCGCAGTGATGAGCGGAAACAATCGTTGCATGGGTTGAAGTGTACGCGCGGATCAGGCGGTTTCGCAAGCCGGAAGAAGTGGCCCAGTAGCCGAGTGGTCAAGTGGTCAAGTGCGCCAACCAAGCCAAGGACGAGTGAGACCACCGTAGGTGTCGGCATCGTTTCCGGCTTGTTGTTTTTCACTCGGCCACTTGGCCACTCGACCACTTGACCACTTGACCACCTTCTTCGAATACCCGGGCCCTGGGCTTGTCAGCCTCGTTCCCGGCTTGGTTTTTGTTATTTACCCCATTTTGCCACCTTCAATACGATATCAGTAAAAAATCTGAAAAAGGGACGCGACAATATCGGACAATTGGGTAGAATGTTTCCAAGCTCAAAGGACTTAAAGGTCGTGAGCCGATTTAATATGGGGACGGGAGGTCGTGTTTCGATAGCCGCTCAATATGCTGGTGGGGTCCACCTCAGGAGAATTCTGGTCCATGATTTACTCGAACGCTTGTGCCTATGCTATTCGTGCTATGACCCGCTTGGCGATGGTCCGTCCCGATGGTTATGTGTTATTGGACGAACTTTGCGAAGGCAGTGATCTGCCGCGTCACTTTGTCGCCAAGATTTTTCAGGACCTGGTTCGCAAGGGTCTTTTGATTTCCGCCAAGGGACGTGGGGGCGGTTTTGCTTTGGCGCGACCCGCAAGTCAGATTTCCATTTACGACATCGTGGCCGTGGTCGATGGCACCGACACGCTGGACCGTTGCGTGGTCGGATATTCCAAATGCGATGACAAGCAACCCTGTCCGCAACATGAACAGTGGACACCCATCCGCGATCAGATCAAGCGTTATCTGGTGCAAACTTCCCTGGCGGACATGGGTATGGCGTTGCAAGGCAAGCTCACCACTTTACAAGTCGAACTGCCCCAACCCAAAAGTAAGTCCAAGCCCGTGCGCATCGGTGGGTGAAAGAATTTTGGATTTATCAAGCCGGGAACGAGACCGACAGGTCGAGGGCCCGGGTATTCGAAGAAGTGGTCGAGTGGCCCAGTGGCCAAGTGAAAAACAACAAGCCGGGAACGAAGCCGACACAATCGACCGCGGTTTGCCACCCGCGGCTATAAAGAATTGATGTGTGCATTCGATCCGCCGGTGATCTCACTCGTCCTCGGCTTGGTTTCTCAATATTCGAATTTCGAAATCCGAAATTCCCATATCACCCTGCCTTGACGCCCGCCAGCTTCACACTGGCAATCTTCAAAATGCCCGGCTGCTGCTGCAACTGTTCCAACAACTGCATCGGGGGCACTTCATCCAACTTCAGCACCATCAGGGCCGTGGCCGACCCCGGTTTGCCCCCCGGCAGCACACGCCTGGAAATCGCCATGTCCGCAATGTTCACCTTCGCCTGACCGAACTGCGTGCCCACCAAACCGATCACCCCCGGCCGATCTTCGTTCTGAATCAGCACCATCGGCCCTTCGGGAACCATGTCCATCGCGTAACGATTAATTTCCACAATGCGCGGACGCATGTCCTGATACACCCTTCCGACGATGCGCCGGGTTTCATCGCCCTGCAACGTCTGCGTATCAACACTGCCCGGCGGCCCCTTGATTTCCAACGCCACCTGCGGACCACTGGCCCTTGGCCCCGATGGGTCGTCATTGGTGATCACCTGAAGTGCAATGCCCCGCTGTTCCGCTGTGTTCACCACACTCACAATGTTCACCGGCACATCAAACCTGCTTTGCAACAGACTCACCAACGCAACGCGCTGAATCGTCGCCGCCGCCGGGGCCAGTTCTTTGCCCGTCAGTTCGAGCGTGATACCAGCCATGCCACGGGTGATCATCGGCGAAATCAGGGCAGCCATGCGCTGCACCAGGTCCACAAACGCCTGCTGCACCGGGGTCAGGTCAACCTTGATACCTCCCGCATTGACCGCACCACGAATACCCTGCCCACGCAGGTATTCGAGCAACTGTTCCGCAGCTGCGATCGACACCGCTTGCTGCGCTTCATGCGTACTGGCCCCCAAATGCGGCGTGCAAAGTACCTTGGGGTGTTTGCGTAAAGATGAATCCGCCGCCGGGGGTTCGGTGGTGAACACATCCAACCCTGCGCCGCCGCATTGACCGTTTTCCAAAGCCTTGACCAAACCGACTTCATCGACCACGCCGCCGCGGGCCGCGTTGATCACCAGCACGCCCTTTCGGCAAAGCTTGAACGTTTCTTCGTTCAACATGCCACGGGTTTCGTCCGTCAGTGGCACATGAAACGTCAGCATATCGACATGCGGCAGCATCTCCGTAAACACCCGGAACATTTTCACCCGACCATCCAGCATCGTCGCCACATTCACCAACGGGTCATAGGCCACCACATTCATGCCAAACGCCAGGGCACGCTCGGCCACGGTGCGACCGATGCGCCCAAAGCCGACCACGCCCAGGGTTTTGCCGTGCAATTGCCGACCCATGAATTTGTTGCGGTCCCATCCGCCGTTGTACATCGTCATGTACGCCGGGCCGACTTGTCGGCAAAGCGCCATCAGCAGGGTGAATGCATGTTCCGCGGTCGAAAGCGTCGATGCTTCCGCCGAGTTCATCACCAGTACGCCCTTTTCCGTCGCCGCATCCAGGTCGATGTTATCGACACCGACCCCGGCTCGGGCAATCGCTTTGAGCCGACCGGGCATGCCTTGTGAGAGCAGGGTTTTCGAGGTGACCTTGATGCCCGAACGCACGATCAGCCCATCGAACTCACCGGCGATTTTGGCAAGGTCGTCTTCGGTGATGCCCGGCTTGCTGACCAGCTCAACGTCCGTTTGACTGCTTAAAAAATCAAGCCCTTCCTGCGCCAGTTTATCGGGAACGAGTATGCGAATTTTTGCATCAGCCATGACAACTCCCTTCGCGTGAAATCAAGGTTGCTTTCGAGCCGGGCATCTTAGCACGAGTTGCCGATGATGGATGATGTGTCATGGATAATGGATAATGTTCAAAAATGACAAATGTATCACAATGAATTGATACCTCGGATACCCGAGTCCTCAACCTCCCCCGGGGGTCGGTTTTGTCCTCGGCTTGGTTTTGTCAAATCCGAAATTCGCAATTCGAAATTCGAAATCAATGCCTCGCCACTTCTTCCAGTGCATCGCCCGCCGCGTTGATGGTGTGTTCGATGCTTTCCGAGTCATGCGCGCTGCTGACAAACCAGGCCTCGAACTGACTGGGGGGCAAAATCACGCCATGGTCCAACATGCTGCGGAAAAACACCGCAAACTTATGCGTGTCGCAACCCAGTGCCTGGTCATAATTAGTCACTGTCGCGCCATCTTCTTTTACGAAAAATAAAGTCAGCATCGACCCCACCCGTTGCACGCGCACCGGCACGCCCGCCATTTCCGCCTTGCCGCGCAGCCCTGCTTCCAACACCCCTGCCGCGTCCTCCAATTCCCGGTACACCGCACCATCACGCAGCGCTTCAAGCGTTGCCAACCCGGCGCTCATCGCCAGCGGGTTGCCCGATAGTGTGCCCGCCTGGTACATCGGCCCATCGGGCGACACCTGCCGCATGTACCGTTCCAATCCCGCATACGCTGCGCAAGGCAAACCCCCGCCGATCACCTTGCCCAAACATGTCAAATCAGGCTGCACGCCATATAAATTCTGCGCCCCGCCCCAGGCCACGCGAAACCCCGTCATCACTTCATCAAATAACAACAGCGTGCCGTGTTTGGTGCACAATTCCCGCAACCCCTGCAAATAGCCCGGGGCCGGGGGCACACACCCCATGTTGCCCGCCACCGGCTCGACACACATCGCCGCCACCTGTTGCGGGTGTTCACTGAGTGTTTTTTCCACCGCCGTCAAATCATTAAACGGCACCAGCAACGTGTGCGCTGTGATCGACGCAGGCACCCCCGGTGACGAAGGCGTTCCCAGCGTCGTCGCCCCCGACCCCGCCTGCACCAACAGCGCATCGGCATGACCGTGGTAACACCCCGTGCATTTGATGATTTTGGGCCGCCCGGTCACCGCCCGTGCCAGTCGGATCGCGCTCATGGCTGCCTCGGTCCCGCTGCTGACAAAACGCACCATTTCCACCGCTGGCAAAGCATTCACAATCAACTCCGCCAGGTCCGACTCGGCCTGCGTCGGCATGCCAAAGCTCGTGCCTTTGCGCGCGGTTTTGGTGATCGCTGCCAACACCGCGTCCGGCGCGTGACCCAAAATCAAAGGCCCATACGACATCACGTAATCGACATACGTATGACCATCGACATCGGTCACCCGGCAACCCTTGCCCTGCTTCACAAACACCGGTGTCATGCCCACCGCTTTGTACGCCCGTACCGGTGAGTTCACACCCCCCGGCAACAGGCTCGATGCTCGTGAAAATGCCAGACGTGACTTGGCGTAACGATCCGTCGGTTTTTTAACCATGGCCCAAACAGTTTACAGGCAATTTCGAATGTCGAATTGCGAATTTCGAATTTGTCATACTGTTTCACCACTCAATGAATAGGTGGGGCAGGCGTCCCGCCTGTCAATGAGCCGAAGGCTCATATTGCTTGTTAGATTCAACATGGGCTAACGCCCATTCGACAGGCGGGACGCCTGCCCCACCCATGGCATTGTCCATTATCCATCACACAAACATTTCAACATCCGTTCATATTTATCAACGACTCGCGACCATGAAATGCGCTGCGCTGTTGTATGCGCCAACGCCCCCATCCGACGCAACTGATCGGCTTGGGTGATCGCTTGCTCTGACAGGTGCACAAACTGCTGGGCATCGTTGAACGGCGCCAGCAAACCATTGTGTTCATGCACGATGTGCCGATGCGCTGCCGCGTAATCAAAGGCCACCACCGGCACACCACTGGCCATCGCTTCGGTCACCACGTTGCCAAACGTTTCGGTGATGCTCGGAAATAGCAGCAAATCCAGCGAGGCATAATGTTCCGCCAGCGCCGGGCCTCGCTGCATTCCGCAAAAAATAAAATCGGGGTGTTCCTTCTGTAACGTCGCTCGGCTGGGCCCATCCCCCACCAGCACAAAACGCAATCGACCGGCTGTGCGTCCGACCATGCCCTGATACGCCCTGACCGCCAGTTTGATATTTTTTTCCGGCGCCAGCCGACCGACATAACCCACCACAAAATCAGTCGCATCATCCGTTGAAGCCGATTGGCCGGCAACACCCCAGCCATGTCGCAACCCATCACTTCGCCGACCGGGGTGATACAAAGTGGTATCAACGCCCCGTGCCAGCACGCGCACGCCATGAAGCCCATCATGTCGTAACGTGCTGCGCATTTCATGGGTAGGTACGAACGTCGCAGCCGTCTGATTGTGCAGCCAAGTCAGGTAACGCAGTCCGACGGTTTCCAATCGACCGATGCCGTAGTGCTTGCCGTAGCTGTGAAAGTTGGTGTGAAAGCTCGACACGACGGGTATTTTCATCCGCCGGGCGGTGTGCACTGCCGACCAACCCAACGGCCCTTCGGTGGCCACATGCACCACATCAGGGCGTTGCAGTCGCCATTGTCGTTTCAAAAAACCACCGGCTGGAAAACCAAACTGCAAACCCTGATACCCCGGCAATGGCGCCCCGCCCACCAGCATTTGCGTCAGTGGCAACTCATCGGTCGGTTCAATGACATGAATATTTTGTTGAGCTGCGCCATTGTTTCGAGGGTCGCTTTTTTGCCTTGGGCGAACGACGGTGAAGGCATGACCGCGCTGCGCCAGGCCGCAACTCCAACGCATCAGCGTCATGGCCACGCCGTTGACTTCCGGGGCAAAGGTTTCGGTCACCAGAGTCAGACGCATGTGAGCATGGTACACAGGGATTGCGAATTTCGAATTGCGAATTTCGGATTTACAAAACCAAGTCCCTTGATCACACTTGTCATAACCACGCCTGATCTTCATTTTCATCGATTCGGTCACGCACCTTGATCACACTTGTCATAACCACGCCTGATCTTCGACGTCCGCGTCGAAGATCAGGATTGCTGGATGAAATCAATGCTTTCAATTAGAGCAATTCGCGTAATTATTTGATCAGTGGTGGTGACTGTTCCGCCCCCTCTCCCTCCGGGAGAGCAGGAGTGCTCGCTTCGCTCACATGAGGGTGAGGGCGTGTATTATGTTTGAATTACGCTTGATTTATAGTATGAAAACGCTGTGCGCCCTCACCCGGCCTCAAAGACTCGGCCACCCTCTCCCGGAGGGAGAGGGGGTC
>CAYRTH010000022.1:0-28818 GCA_964427135.1 uncultured Phycisphaeraceae bacterium | reverse complement strand
TGACCGGTTATGCCCGCGTTCATCATGTTGTATCTGTTGATTGATGATGGGTTTGTCAAGTAGTCCTATGTTTTGACCGATGGACAGGGAATGTCTTGGCATGAGGATATCGTTTGAGGGACCAATATTTTTACCGAGGCGTCCTGGCATGGCGATACCGATGCGGCTTAATTTCAAATTATTGATCGTACTGACAATTCTGCTGGGTGGCTTGCTGATCGGCAGCGTGGCGATTCAGTATTACATCATTTACCCGAGCTTTGTGGCATTGGAGCGCAGGGAAGCGATCAAAGACTGGGAACGTTGCCGCGAGGGGATTCTCGGTGAGGTCAACCAGCTTTCGCTTTTGAACTGCGACTGGAGCGGTTGGGATGATACATACAACTACGTACAGGATAAGCGGCCCAGCTACCATGCCGAGAATCTGGCCAATGAGGATTGGTACAAAGCGCAGAGGGTGGATGCGGTTTACATCATTGGTCAAGATGGGCGGATGTATTGGAGCCGGAAGGCAGACCATCAAACGGGTGAGCCATTGACGATTTCCTGGTTGCCTGCGGAAGGATTGTCGGCGGATCATCTGGTTATGAAGCAACAGCCCACCCGGGAGAGTGTGGTGTGTGGGTTGGTGATGACGGAGTCCGGGCCGATGATCGTGGCGGCACGACCGATTCTGACCAGTGAATACACCGGGCCGATGATGGGCGTGTTGATCTTTGGTCGCCTTTTGGACGAGGCTGTGTTGGAGGAGATTCATACCCAGACACAGGTTCATTTTGTGGCGGAGGTGTTGTCCAGCCAATCGATTGCCACGGAGGATCGCCCCCTGATCGATCAGGCCATCGCCCAGCGGGTGCCGCAAATCGGTGAGGGTGGGAGTGAGAAACAGGCAGTGGTGGGGGTGCTCAATGATGTGTATGGGCAGCCGATGTTGGTGATTAAAACTGACCATGTGCGTGCGATCGTGGCCCAAGGCAGGCAGGTCATGATCTTTGCGACCATTTCGCTGGCGGTGGCGGCCACGGCAACCTTGTTGACCCTGTTGCTGGCCTTGCGGTGGATGGTGATCCGACCCCTGGCGAAACTGAATGCGCATATGGCTCAAATCAGTGCCGACGGTCAGCTTCACACCCGCTTGAACTCCAGACGTCGCGATGAGATCGGGCAACTGGCCAACGATTTCGATGGGATGTTGAGCCGGTTGGAGGAATACCGCAACCAGGCACTGGCGATGTCGCGTCAGGCGGGAATGGCGGAGGTCGCCACCGGCGTGTTGCATAACGTGGGCAATGTGCTCAACAGTGTCAATGTCTCGGCTCGGATGATCGTTGATAATCTGCGTTCCAGCCGACTGGGCAGCCTGGGCAAACTCTGCCAGTTGATCCAACAGGAAAGGGAGCATTTGGGCGAGTTTGTGACTACGGATGCGCGTGGCAAGTGTCTGCCGGAGTTTCTGGAACAGTTGCATACCCGGTTGCAGCAGGACCAGCAGAACACACAGAAAGAAGTTCATGAACTGGTTCGTGGCATCGAGCACATCATGCAGGTGGTGAACATGCAGCAGAGTTCCGCCAGTCCCTCCACCATGGCGACGTTGTGTGAGCCGACTTCCATCATGGAGGAGGCGGTAAAAATGAATCTGGCATCGATGGAAAGGCATCAGGTGGAGCTGCATCGTGAATATGAGGCCAACCTGCCGCACATGATGCTGGATCGCCACAAGGTGTTGCAGATTTTGATCAACCTCATCAGCAACGCCAAGAAGGCGACCTGCCGATCGGAGGCTGGTCACCGGCATATCGTCCTGTATGTGGGTCGTGTGCAGGAGGAACAAGCGGTTGAGTTTTCCGTCAAGGACAACGGCGTGGGCATCGCATCGGAGGATTTACCCAAATTGTTCCGTCATGGGTTCAGCAGCTTTGATCAGGGACATGGATTCGGACTGCACAGCGGCGCCAACGCGGCGGGGGAAATGAATGGTTCGCTCACGGCTCACAGTGATGGTCCGGGCAGAGGCGCCATCTTTACGCTGCGGATTCCCGTCGGAGAGTCAGCCGTTGGGGGAATGGCCGCATGATCAACATCAATAACAACAACCGTATTCTGGTGATCGACGACAATCCGGACATTCACGCGGATTTTCAAAAGATACTGGCCCCATCTGTGGCCCATAACAATGAGTTGGATGCACTGGAACAACAGATGCTCGGCGAATCATCAGGTTCGACCGACACCGACTGTTTTGAACTCAGCCACGCTCATCAGGGGCAGGATGGTGTTGAATTGCTCCGCAAGGCCAATCAGGCGGATCGACCCTTCGTCGCGGTTTTTGTGGACATGCGCATGCCCCCGGGATGGGACGGACTCAAGACCATTGAACATATACGTCGGATCGACAACGACACCACCATCGTCATCTGCACCGCTTTCTCAGACCACTCATGGGAGGTGATTGCCCGGCGGGTGCAGGCGCTGGACAAACTGCTCATTCTTAAAAAGCCCTTTGATCCGGTGGAACTGCAAGCGTTCTCCCGTGCCCTGCGCGAACGCTGGGGCTTGTTGCAACAGTCCAGGCTGCACACCGATGAACTGGAACAACTGGTAGCCCAGCGTACCAGGGAACTGGAGGCGGAGCGATCCAAGGACAAGTTGCGACTCGAAGAGTTGGCGCAGATGGTGGCGCAGCGCACCGGCGAATTGCGCAAACTTGCGCTCAATGACAAACTCACCGGACTGCCCAACCGTGTGCACTTCTACGATCACCTGATGGAAGCGATCAGCCACCGAGAGCGTGATGCCCACCATCACTTCGCGGTCATGTTCATCGACATCGATCATTTCAAGGTGATCAACGACAGCCTCGGCCACGAGTATGGCGACCGCTTGTTGCGCATCATCAGTCATCGGCTGAATCTGGTGATTCAGTCATCGGGGATGCAGCCCGGCGGGGCCGCTGCGCTTGCCATGGCGGCGAGGCTTGGCGGCGATGAGTTTTGCATTCTGATGCAGGGATTCGACGACGAAAAGACGGTTCTGGAAACCGCACAAAACGTACTGGATCAATTGTCCATGCCTTATGACCTGGGCGGCCGTCAGGTCAGCAGCAGTGCCAGCATCGGCATCACCCTCAGCCGGTTCGGATACCACACGGCTGAGGATGTGCTGCACGATGCCGACACCGCCATGTACGCATCCAAGGCCCGCAATCGCGGGCGATTGATGGTTTTTGATCCGAGCATGCATGAACTGGCAGTACGTCGATTGATTCTGGAGAACGACCTGCGCAATGCGCTGGATCGGGACGAGTTGCGCCTCTGGTATCAGCCCATCGTTTCACTGGAAACTCGTAACCCCGTCGGGGCTGAGGCACTCTTGCGCTGGCAGCATCCGCAATACGGCATGCTGAGTCCGGCAGATTTCATCCCCCTGGCCGAGGAGACCAACCTGATCGTCCCCATCGGAGCCTGGGTTTTTGAACAGGCCTGTCGTCAACTGGTCGTCTTTTCCGAACTCACCTACATCAGCGTGAACGTGTCACGCAGACAGTTGGTTGAAACTGATTTGCCTGACGTTTTTCAAAAGATACTGGCTCGCGTCGGTGTTGATCCCCGGCGTGTGGTGGTTGAAATCACCGAAACCGCACTGATTCACGACCCCGATTCGGCGCAAAAATGCATCGCTCGGCTACGCGCGCTTGGACTGCGCGTTTTTCTGGATGATTTCGGCTGCGGCTTGTCGTCCCTGGGTTCGCTCAGGCATTTTGCCCTCGACGGGTTGAAACTCGACCGTTCATTTTTGGATCAACATGTGTTTTCCAAACGCTCGGCTGCCATCGTTCATTCGGTTGTGACCTTGTCACAGGACATGGATATGCAACTGGTGGTTGAAGGCGTGGAGACGCTCGAACAGGTGGCGCTATTGCAAAGCCTTCAATGTGACTTCGCCCAAGGGTACCTTTTTTCACGTCCAGTGCCGGTCAACGATTTGTCCTTGATGCTCAATAACTTCATGTCAGTTGATCGCACAGCCGCATGATCAGAGATCGCCTTGTGATCAATCCATCAGCAGTATGACGCGATAAGGTCATGTTCCACAGTGATCGATGGCGGGCGTATGATTGATCAACTTTATGTTGTTACGCATTGCCATTCGATACTTATTGGCCCACAAGCGACAGACAATGATCTGCGTCGCGGGGGTGAACATTGCGGTGATGATTTTTCTGGCGATGTTCGCCATGATGACCGGCTTCAAGGAAAAGTTCATCATTGAAACCGTCGAGTCGTCGGGCCACATCACCATCAACGACGAACCAAGGCAAAGCGAAACGCCCATTTTGCAATTGGCTTTTGCCGACCCCAATGCGCTGTTGTTATTGGATCGGCCCAAGCCACGGGAACAGGTGAAGCAGATCAAAAACCCGACCGGGCTGATCGCCAAGTTGCGGGCCATGCCGCTGGTGGTGGATGCGGCACCGGAGGTGACCGGTTCAGCAGTTGCGACCTATGGCACCAAAACCGTAAACATCGACGTATTGGGCGTTGAACCCGAAGCGCAACAGCGGGTGACAACGATCGGGGAAAAATTACTGGAAGGTGACTTTTCACGATTACGCACCAGTGCCGACGGCATCGTGCTGGGGCGGGGCGTGGCTTTGGTGCTGGGGGCGAAGGTGGGGGACTCGATCGTGCTGACCAGCCCCAAGCGCGACGGTTCGCCAGGCGGGCGGACCATTTCACGGGTGGTGGGTATTTTTCAAACCGGGGTGGTGCCGGTGGATTATTCAAGGGCGTACATGTTATTGGCCAATGCGCAGACGTTGCTGGATAAAAAGAACATCATCAACCGGATCACGCTGCGCACGACTGATTATGTGAATGCCCGTGAACATGCCGCGATGATCGAAGCCTTGTGCGGTTACAAAACCGAAAGCTGGCAGGAGAGCAACGAAAACTTTCTGAAAATTTTCAAAATTCAGGACATCATCACTTCGATCATCACCGGGGCTTTGATCATCGTGGCAGCGTTTGGGGTGCTCAACATTTTGATCATGGCGGTGCTCGAACGGGTGAACGACATCGCCATATTGCGCAGCTTTGGTTTCACCCGTGGCGATATCACGCTGATTTTTTTGGTGCAGGGGTTCATCATCGGCTTGGTCGGTTCATTGGTGGGGTTATTACTGGGCAAGTTGATGATATTGGGGCTTAAATCACTGCCGATTCAGGTCGAGGGGTTGGTGAAATCGGAAGGGCTGCTGATGTCCGAGAGCAATTCGATGTATGTGTCTGCGTTCATTGCGTCGATGATCGCGGTGATGATCGCCTCGGTGTTTCCAGCAAGGCGGGCGGCACGGTACGATCCGGTGGAAGTGATCCGCGGGGCGCACTGATCGGAACCGAATCATCTCTTGGAGCCTTTGGACAAAACTTACCCAAGCGCCAGGGGCAAGCAGCACCATTCATAAGTATTTTGCGGTCGTGACGCGCATTGCGGCAGGTCATGGAGGCGGCAAGGTTGAGATGGCGTTGTCGGGTTGCACGTGACGATATCGTGTGAGTTTCAGGACGGCGTTCTTCCCATAGATCGCCACATGCCAGTCACCGCTGACAGCCACGCTGGGCAAGCGACTTTTGGGTTCCCACTTGATCTGGTCGCGGGTATAACGTTCAAACACAAACAACGGAACGGTTCGGGTTTCCACATCGATGACTTCCATCGCCTGTGCCGGATCGCGCGAATCAAACAAAAAAGTCACCGTTCGATCCACTTCATGCACCATTTCCACCCACTTGCCGTCGTAGTACGAGGCTCGTGCGGAAATGACACAACTGATGGTCCCCTGCACAGCATCGCTGGGGGGAATCGTCTTCACAGTCAATTCCGCATGGGGAACCAGATTGACACGAACCTTGATGTTTTTGCTGGATCCCGCCCCCGTGATACTTTGGGCATCCGAATCCATGATGATGTCCGGTTCGACGATCAGCGGGTCGTTGTGAACGATCAGTGGGTTCTCCCACCAGTGGTTCGAGGGTCGGTAAAGGGTGCGCCGCCAGGTGTTATCGCGCATGCCTCCCAGATTTTTTGCCACCCAGCCAAATTCCTTCTGAATCACCACCTTGATGTAAACCAGAATGCTGCTGGCATGAGCGTCAGGTGTGATGCCCGGTTGCAATGATACTGTATCC
Source organism: uncultured Phycisphaeraceae bacterium (assembly GCA_964427135.1). Lineage (GTDB taxonomy): Bacteria > Planctomycetota > Phycisphaerae > Phycisphaerales > Phycisphaeraceae > JAJXSS01. The sequence goes on along the minus strand of CAYRTH010000022.1, from coordinate 22,627 downwards.
GCGACATCCGTCGTGACAAATACATGGTTTGATATCGCGGATACCGCAGCCGTATCCTGCGCCTCAACGGCAGGCGAGACGGCCAACAACACGCCCAGCGCAGGAACACCCAGGCCAAGGATCAACATACTCAGCTTCATGGCTATCGACTCCCAACGGATTCATATTTTTCGCTGATTAGCGCCGAGCATTACGGATTCCCTACTCTCCCTGAATAGCTTCACCGGTTTTCTCGACATCCTTGCCCATACCTTTCCAGGTATTGCATCCCGGCAGGATAATCATGGCGGTTAAGGTCAACAATACAATCACGCACAGAAACGCACTTCGCAGGGTCATCGTTAATCTCCAGTTGATTGGTTGAAGGTTCGCAACAATCCCTCTCCCTGTGGGAAAGGGATTTTCAGATGCCTTTATGAATACTTCCATCAGAATCCACGCGGAATGTAACCCAGCAGGACCAGGATGAGAATAATCATGAGCAATAAGCCCAAGCCCCCGGTCGGTCCGTAGCCCCAATTCTTGCTGTATCCCCAACGAGGCATGGCTCCGATGAGTAGCAATATCAATATAACCAGTAGTATCAATCCCATGACAGTCTCCAGTAGATGTTTATATCAAATCAATGATTGGAAAGGCCCGGTGCCAGCCGCCCCCCTCCCTGCAGCCGGCGCCGGGTTGACTTTCCTAAAGTCCTACACAGTACTTCCTCGCCCTTGCAGCAACCGGATGATCACCAGAGCCAGGGCTACCACCAGCAGAACATGGATCAATCCACTGAAGGTATAGGCAGTGAGAAAGCCCAGTAGCCACAACAACAAAAGCACGATCGCAATAGTCCAAAGCATGGCAGTCTCCTTTCGTAAATCAACTGACGCTGACAGGTAGCCATGAACACCACGGCTGCAATCTCCCTGCGTCCGATGTTATTGCTTGATTCTCAGTTCAGAGACAACCTCTCCCCGCATGGAGGGCAACCCCGCAGCTTGGGCCTGGGTATTGAACGGCTTGACATTGAAGGTGTTTTTCTCGACGCTGGATGATTCAGACCGGGCAGATGCGGTCGCATCGTTCTGGCAGGCCTGCTGTTTTTTGATCTCAGGCGGATTCTGACTACGTAAATCCATTTCAGCCTGCTTCCAGTTCTCGTTGCACCTCCCGTCTTTGCAATCATTCTTGACATAGATTTCGTAAGCTCGGTTGGCAATGTCTTGGTGTGAAGGTGCCGATGGGGAGGGCAAAGTCGCTGTGGACATGCCGCTTTGCACTGTTGTGAATTTCTGGTTCCCAGCGAGGTCCTGCTTTGTCTGGGTTTGTGGCTGGATGAAGTTTTGCATGGGCGTCTGCCTTTGGGAGTTGGGGAACGCAAACACTCACGGATTAAGCCGTGGTGGATTCGTTCCAGGTTGCAGCGGGAATATTTTCCGCCATTAAAAAAACCTGAACCATGGTGCCGCTGGTGAAAGCGTGGACGATTGTTCCAGTGGTGGTTTCGACTTCCGCAGCCACCTCACGCACTTCCACACCGGTGATGCGTTTAATGTCCTGTTTGAGTGAATCCGAAGAATCAGCAAAGAGTTGGCGATGAAACTCCTGCACCCGGGCGGCGCCTTCCGGGCTGCTGGCCAAGGCTTTCTCCGCCTGGGTGAGCGCCTCGTGCAGGGTGATGACCAGAACGTCCCCGCACAGCACCACAGTCACCACCGAGGGGACATGACCGGTGCGATTTGATTCATACTCGCTGGCGGCTCGTGCCACCTGTTCAGCCATGGTCGAGGGATTCGTGAGCATGAGAACACCCTTGCGATTCTGGTCGGGTATGAGTGATGAGCGCGAAAAAAAAACCGATGTGGCATGTCCCTCAACGGGGCATATCACATCGGCTTACTCTTTGACGAGCTTCCCAACGAGGTCGGGCCGCCCTTCATTTAGTCATCCGTCTGGAAGCCGTGAACGCTTTATACGTTCTTCCCTAACTACTACGATCATAGCGCGGGTGTGGTTCGAATCAACTATTTTTATTGCTTATGATCGATTCATATTCATCGGATTGTTTGGATCATGGGAAAACAAGCCAGGTTAGGCCACTTCTGGGGACGAATAGTTTTGGGTTCGCGGTTACGATCAACGCCGATTGGTTGCGCGGGATGATGGATAATCACTACCACCCAACTTCTGAGTCGGAGATAAACCATCATGAAGACAAAAGGCGAAATCGAAGCGGCGATCAGCGACGGCATCCGCCAATTTGAACAGGAATATATGGGACGCGGCCCCAAGGATGTTCACTGTTACCTGATTCGTGATCTGGTCGTGGTTCGTCTCCAAGGGGTATTGACGGCAGCGGAACAGCATTTGGTAAAAGCGTTGCCAGTTGAAAAAGGACGCGATTTACTCAAGCAGGTTCGGATTCACCTGATCGAGACCGCTCGTCCGCGATTGGAAGTGTTGATCCAGGCGATTACCAATGTCAGCGTCATCAGCCTGCACCACGATATCAGCACGGTCACAGGGGAAGAAGTAATCCTTCTGACCTTGGCGTCCAGCCCGCCGTATCGCGAGATGAATGCGAAATAGGAGGAGCCATCGACAGTCCGGCGGTGAAGATCATCCCATGGAATCTTGAAACCTGCCTTCAACAAGCTGTGACCTTTGAATGACGACATCACGGTGCTTTGGTTACAATGGCCACATGAGCGAAAACGAACCTGTACAGGCAACGGCATCAACCCCCGAGGCGCAACCGGCGGACTTAAGCCAGGCAGTGGAACAAGTGAAGGAAACCTCGGCTGCATCGGGCTCGACTGCGGCGGTGAATCGTATCGATGATGCGGAACTGACGCTGTTCGTGGAAGCGATATTGATGACCACGGACCGGGCGCTACCGACGTCAAAGATTACGGAATTGATCGCCGGCAGCAAGGCCAGGGACATCACCTCTGCGATCGCGCGATTGAATGAGCAGTACGAACAAACCGGACGTTCGTTCCGCATTGAGGAACTGGCCGGCGGCTGGCAGATGATGACGTTGCCCCGGTTTGCCGGAGTATTGGCGAACCTGCACAAAAGTCGCACCCAGGCCAAACTCAGCCCGGCTGCGCTGGAAACGCTGGCGATCGTGGCGTACAAGCAGCCGATTTTACGGGCGGAGATCGAAACCATACGCGGCGTGGCCAGTGGTGAGGTGTTACGCAGTTTGATGGAACGTCGGCTGGTGAAAATCGTCGGCCGTGCGGATGAAATCGGCAGACCGATGTTGTACGGAACGACCAAGGTGTTTTTGGAAATGTATGGACTGGCGAGTTTGAAGGATTTACCGAAGGTGGAGGATTTGAAACAGCCGGGGTGAGGGAAGGCACCGCCCATTGTGGGAATTGTGCTGGGTTGTTTGGTGGGGGGCGATCCTGATCTTCATGCGGACATGAAGATCAGGCGTGGCGACATAAAGGACGACGAAGTTCAGGCGTGGGAAGAACATGCGTGGGAAGTGGGAAGACGATGCGTGGGAAGATCAGCGTGAAAAAATAAGATCAGGTGCTGGCGCATGAGGAGTGACGCGGTTGAAGCATTCAGTTGACAGGTTTTTTGGGGTAGTGGGGGGCGTGATGCTGCTGTGGTTGGCGGCGGGTTGTTCGCCGTATGTGTTGCAGGGGGTGGTCGTGCGGACGGATGCTTCGGCGGTCAATGCGACGCGGTGGGATGGCCACCCGGATACGCTGCCGGGGGCGACGATGTCGGGGGTGAATGTGGAAGTGGTATTCGAGCCAAGAACCACTCGGCCGCGCAAGTTGGGGATGGTGCTGACGGATGATCAGGGACGTTTTGTGATGCCGATTGATGAGTCGGGTGCAGGGTTCATGGAATATGAGGTGATGGTGGTGGCGCGTGCGCCGGGGTATCGTCCCTCGTGGCGGATCATGCGGCTGCCTGCGCGGGGTGAATACCTGGTGATACAAATGGCACCGGGGCGCGATGAGGGAGGTCCGCCGGTGGACATGTTGGAAGAAACGCTGCGAATGCGGCGAATGCTTGAAGGCAATTAAAAGCCGTGAAGTCAGGCTATCGCTACAAAACCCGACTCGGACCCAGCGGCGTGGTGTACGTCGTGGTGGCGGCGCTGATTTTGGGGACCGGTCTATACACGCAGAACAACCTGTTATTTTGGGCGTTCGGCCTGATGGTCGGCGGCATGATCGCGTCCATCGGTGTGTCATGGTTGTCGATACGCGGTTTGAAAGTCGAACGATTGCTGCCCGATCATGCGGTGGTGGGTCAGCCGCTGGTGGTGCGGTATCTGATCACCAACCCGAAAATATTGATGCCGGTGTTCAGCCTGGTGGTGATGGAAAACTGGGGCCGGGGAATGCGGGGGTATCGCAAAGCCGGTCCGGTGGCCGAACTACCGCAGCGACTGGGCGGTGCACCGATCGGGTGGGTATTGCACCTGGGACCAAAGCAAAATGTGCAGGCAGAGGCGGTGTGCTGGCCGCTGCGTCGTGGTTTATTGAAGTTTGACCGGGTGGTGCTGAGCACGACTTTTCCCTTTGGGTTTATTCGGCAGATCGTCGAAGTGCATCAACCCGGTCAGGTTTTGGTGTACCCCCGGCTGTATCGACTGAGCAAATCACTTTGGTTTCGACTGGCAGCGGCTGACCCAGGCGGACATCTGCATATCGACCAAGGCGGCGGCACGGAAGAATTTTTCGGTTTGCGAAGATATCGACCCGGTGACAGCATGCGCAATGTCGATTGGAAACACAGCGCCAAAACGGGCGAACTGATCAGCCGTGAAATGACCATTCCCTGTCCGCCGAGGGTGATGCTGGCACTGGATTTGACACAATTTCCGTTGGGGGATCAGCCGATGTCGGCTGGCGATGTTGCGACCAATGATGGGGACAAAACCAATCACGGATCGGCTCATCAGGGCGATGATCTGGCGGATGTGCGTGAACGGGCGATCAGTCTGGCGGCCTCGGTGATCTGTGGGGCACATTCGCAGGGGTATCAGACGGGCATGGCTGTGATCGGTGCGCGGGCACCGTTGTTTCGTATTCATCACAGCCTGCCGCATCGCAATAACATGCTTGAGGCTTTGGCACTGCTGGAAATCAATGATAGTCATGAAGGGGTGCGTATTTTGCCGACCGAGCCGACGGTGCTGATCAGAAGCGGGGAAAGTCAGCGACCCCAGGCACGAGGCATGAGGCTGGGGGGGCGATGTTTGACCATGGATGCCCGGCAGATGGGGCAGTATGTGCGTGAAACCCAGGGCGATGCTGCGAATCTGTTATCACGAACCGTGGCGGTGCGCAGTAAGAAGCAACGGCGTATGTTGGGTGAAGCATGGACCTGAACTACGTGTTTCGCAGATTGGTGTTTGCGCAGGTGCTGCTAGGCATCGTGGCGTTTTGCATTGCTGAGCAGAACCCGGAAATGTTGTTGATAGCAGGGGCGATGGTGGCCCTGTCGTGGTATGTGGTGGAAGGACCGACGGGCAGGCCGCTACCGCAGTGGTCGATCATCATTGGTGCGCTGCTGGCGGTGGGCTGGTTGTTGGTCGAAATGTGGTATTTTCGCTCCACCAATGCGATTCAAACCCTGGGGCATTTCACCATCTGGCTGCAGGTGCTTCAACTTTACGGCCACAAAAACAACCGTGATTACACGTTGCTTTTGGTGTTGAGTTTGCTTCAGATGGTGGGGGCGACGGTGTTGTCGATGTCGGTGGTGTTCGGGTTTATGTTGATTGTGTATTGTGTGCTGGCGCTGTTCACCGTGCTGGTGTTTCAATTCAAAAGCACCAGTGATTTGGTGTTCGATGCCACGCGCAAGGCAGCACCAAGGCAAGCGGAAGTCGATCGGCCCAAGGCGATCATCGGCAGAGGGTATCGCTGGCAGTTTCGCATGTTGGCGATCATGGTGGGGACGTTGTGCGGGTTGTCAGCGATGGTGGTTTTTCTGCTTTTGCCCCGCGGTGAAAAGCCGCATATGGACACCGACCTGTTGGGGGGTGATCGCAATCGCACCGCCGGGTTCAATGCGAGTGTGCAACTGGGCGTGGGGGCGCCGCCGACGGCCAGCCGTGAACCGGTGCTCAATCTGAAAATCAGTTACGCGGAAAGCCGATTGGAGAGACAGGATTTTTACTATTTACGCGGCGCGGTGCTGGATACCTATTTGCCGGGCAGCCGCACGTGGGTGCGTGGCGATTTAATGGGTCGCATGGACCTGCCTTTGAAATCGGACGATGGCAAACATGAGCTGGGTGATTGGCCGACGGAGGCGTCGATGCTGGTGGGGCAGGTGACGATGCGTTCGCGGGATTTGCGTCATTTGTTCACGGTACTGCCGATGGCACAAATGGACATTCCCTCAGATCAGGCGGTGTCATTCAACCCGGTGGACCTGCAGTTGGTGGGGGGAGATAAAGCCAAGGTTGCGGGTTGGTCGTATCAGTTTCGCAGCCCGCTGACCTGGGACTCATCGTTTTTTGAAAACATGCAGGCCCGACACAATGCAGCACTGCGCGACAGTAGCCCGATGGGGCGTCCGCGTAACGATGGATTTGATGCCGATAAATACGCCCGTGGTTGGCAGGTGCAGGCCAGTGTGGTGGCTCGATTGACGCAACAGGTGCTCGAACAAGCCGGGCTGAAGCGAGACCCGCAGGCAGTCAGTGACCCGCAGGATGCCATCATCGCACAGGTGTTGTCGGACTACCTGCGTGACAATTTCACCTACACCCTGGTGAACAACACCGTGGCTGCGCGGGAGGACCCGGTGACACAGTTTCTTTTTCGTCAGCGGCAGGGGCATTGCGAAATATTCGCGGCAAGTCTGGCGGCCATGTGCCGATCGATCGGCATGAGGGCGCGGGTGGTCACCGGGTTTCTGGCACACGATTACAACCGGCTGGGTGGATATTTTGTCGTGCGCCATGCCGACGCTCATGCCTGGACCGAAGTGTACTGTGCCCAGCGCGGCTGGATACTGATGGACCCCACGCCCCCGGCCTCGCTGGAGGAAGAACATTTTCAACAGCGGGGCTGGACCACCTGGATGCGCGAGTTATACGAACATTTTGAGTATTCATGGGTCACCAACATCGTGGGCTACGACAAGGAGACCCGTGCTGCGGTGGTCACCAGCGTCGGCGGAACCATGCAGCAACAATTGCAGGACCCCAATCGCATCACCGGCAAGGCCTTTGCCAGCCTGAAAAAGTTCATCGAAGAATGGCGGTTTGATCCGCTGAACACCGGCATACTCACCGTCATCGTGCTGGCGATCGGCATGGGCGGTTTCACCCTGGTGCGTTTATGGATCATTCGTCGCAGGCGACTGGTTGCATTACAACTCACGCGCTTGCCCCGACGGGAACGTCGTACCCTCGCCAAGCGGTTGAATTTTTACCTGGTCATGCTCGACATGCTCGAACGTCATGGCTTTGAACGCCCCGCATGGCAAAGCCCATTTTCATTCGCACAGGAGCTGACGCAGAAGAACCCGATGCAATTTGAACCGGTGCTGGCTCTGACCGAACATTTTTATGAAATACGTTTCGGCCACCGTGACCTGGACCTGGACCGTCGAAAGATCATCCGTGCTCACCTTTCCCGGTTGGAAGAAACACTGGGCACCGCCAAGGGGGAATGAACCCAGGCCAACAGAGCACGACATCGCTTATCGCATACACGGGTGATCTGGTAACCTGTCAGGGCAGCCGAGGCGATGAATGTGTTTACATCGCAATTAGGCGTTGCGGGGCAACGGACGACCCTGCAAAATGAGTTGAAATCAAGCCACGGAGGGCCGACCTTTGGCCAAAAAGCGTAAAAACGAAGATGACTTGTTCAGTGACGTCAGCGGTGCCGACGGACAATCATTGTCCGACCCCGGCGAGCCGACAAGCAGCAGGCCGTTATCGGTATCAGCCTCGTCGTTTCCGACAAATCAAAACACCGCCGGGGGCGGCGATGCCACATCACAAGGCGCAACCGGGAGTGGTGGTGCACGCGAAGGCGGCATCGCCCTGCACGAAGCAGCGCAGGACAAGTACCTTAATTACGCCTTGTCGGTCATCACCAGTCGAGCCTTGCCCGATGTGCGCGATGGTTTGAAACCGGTGCAGCGGCGCATTTTGTTCACCATGTGGCAGCAGGGTCTGACGGCCGATGTCAAACATCGTAAATGCGCCAAGGTCATCGGCGATGTGATGGGCAACTATCACCCGCATGGCGACTCGGCCATTTACGAAGCACTGGTGCGCATGGCGCAGCCTTTTTCGCTGCGCCATCCACTGGTTGATGGTTCGGGTAATTTCGGTTCACTGGACGGTGACGCGGCTGCGGCGATGCGTTATACCGAATGTCGCCTGGCACGCATCAGTGATGAAATGCTGACGGAGTTGGATCAGGCCACGGTTCCGATGCGCCCCAACTACGACGGCACCCGTGAAGAACCGGTGGTACTGCCCGCACGTTTGCCGAATTTGCTCATCAACGGTTCGATGGGCATTGCGGTGGGCATGGCCACCAACATCCCGCCGCATCACTTGGGCGAAACCTGCAAGGCCCTGCTCAAACTGCTGGATGACCCGGAAATCAAGGTGTATCAGCTTGTCGCCAACGATGCGATTCAGGGACCTGATTTTCCGACCGGGGGACAGATTTTGAACAGCCGGGAGGAGATTCGGGAAATTTACAAAACCGGTCAGGGCGCGATTCGTTTGCGCGGGACGTGGGAGAACGGCTCGATCACCCGCAGTGGCAAGACCGTCATCATTAATAGCATTCCGTACACGGTCAACAAGTCGCAACTAGTGGAGCGGATTGCGCAGGTGGTGTTGGATAGAAAGCTGCCGCCGCTGGTGGATGTGCGTGATTTGTCCGCCGAGGACGTGCGCATTGAACTGACATTGAAGAAGGATGCGGATGAGGAACTGGTGTTGGCGTACCTGTGCAAGCACACGCCCTTGCAGGTCAATTTCAATGTGAACCTGACGTGTCTGATTCCGACGGAAAAACCCGAAGTCGGCAGACCCGAACGGTTGGACCTCAAGGTCATACTCTGGCACTTTTTGCATTTTCGTCTGGATGTGGTCACCAAACGATTGAGCCATGAACGCGAGCAACTGGGCAAACGCATTCACATACTCGAAGGTTTCGCCAAGGTGTTCGATGCCTTGGATGAAATCATTCGCATCATCCGCAAGTCCGAGGGCAAAGCCGACGCTGCGAAAAAAATCATCGAACGCTTCAAACTCGATGCTGAACAAACCGATGCGATTTTGGAATTGAAGTTATACCGACTGGCGCGTCTGGAAATTCTGCTGATTGAAAAAGAGTTGGAAGAAAAACGCGCCCGCGCCAAAGAGATTGACAAATTGCTCGCTGAGCAGAGCGCCAAGGGCCGATGGAAAATGGTGCGACAGGAAATTGAAGAGATATTGGCCAAGTACGGCAAACCGGAAAAGCGGCGGACACTCATTGAGGAAGTCGTTGAACAGGAATTCAAAGCCGAGGACTTCATCATCGAGGAGGACAACGTCGTCATCGTCACCCGCGATGGCTGGGTCAAACGGCAGAAGGAGGTCAAGGACGCATCATCAACCCGCCTGCGCGAGGGGGACAGTGTGCTGGCGATGGTGCCCGGCAGCACCCGTACCACGGTGACGTTTTTCACCAACTTCGGCACGGCTTACACGAGTTTGATTGCCGACATACCGGCCAGCACGGGGTATGGGGAGCCGATTCAAAAACTGTTCAAACTCAAGGATGGCGAAAAACTGGTGGCTGCGATTTCAATGGACCCGCGTATCACACCCAACACAAAATCACCGGGCAATGATAGGGAAGGGTTGCCCTTACCCGCACCGACGCACGCCTTGGCGGCCACCAGTGACGGGTATGCGTTGCGCTTTGGATTGGAAACGTTTGTCGAACCCAGCACCCGCGCGGGGCGAAGGTATGCCAGGCCCAGCGGAGTCGGCGAACCGGGCGGGGCGGAGGTCGTGGGCATGACGCTGGTGCATGGCGATGAAATTGTGCTGGCCGCCACGAAACAGGCGCATGCGATGGTGTGCAAGGTGAATGAAATCAATCATCTGTCAGGGCCGGGCAAGGGTGTGCTCTTGGTGAAGTTGCAACAGGATGACGATCGGCTGTTGGGCTTCATGACCGTTCTGGAAGGCGAGCGAAAACAACTGGTGGTCGAAACCAGCCGAGGGGCGCAGCAAACCATCAGCACGGCCAAGTATGAAGCGACCGCCCGTGGCGGCAAAGGCCGGGAGGTGATGAAAACCGGCACATTCGAACGGATCGTTTGGGAGGAGAGCAGTGCTCTGGTAAAGACGGAGGACTAATCCCGTGCTACGATTTGAATGGAATACTGCCAAAGCTCAAAGCAATGCTCGCAAGCACGGAGTGACTTTTCAGGAAGCTGCCACTGTATTTGCGGATGCACTGGCGGCAACCATCGACGATCCCTTACATTCAGAATCGTCCGATGAAAGATACATTACCATCGGCAGGTCGATTCGGAATCGAACGTTTGTCGTAATTCATACGGATCAGGATGAAACTGTATGTATCATCCGTGCTCGACTGGCCACCCGACATCAACGGTAACAATATGAAGAAGGTTACTAAAACCAATACTGAAATGTTACCGGAGTACGACTTTCGCGGTGCCAAACGTGGGAAATATGCGACCCGATACGCCCAAGGCACCAACCTGGGGATGATCGAACATCACCCTGCATGAACATGAGCCTTCGGCTCATTGACAGGCCAGAGGCCTGCCCCACCAGTGTGGTGGTGAATCAACTTCTAAACTTCGAAATGAATCGAGCCATCTGATCACTTGATTACCTGACCGCTTGGCCACGATCACCAATACCCAAGTCCTCATCGCCAAGGGCGATTCGTCCTTGGCTTGGTTTGTTAATTTCCCAAATTCATCTTCGTTCTTCACCTCATTCCATCCGCAAAAACACCCGATTTTGTCCAGTTTGTCCAAATACTCATCAAGTATTTAGTGACCATCGCCGATGCATAAGTACGGGGCCGAATCGGTGTCACAACCCGAGCGGTCAGGGAGTGATCGTGTCATGGCCAATGCCAAGGCGATTTTAAGTGAACGGCTGGGCGAGTTCCGTCTGCAAGGCGTGAACCCGGTCGTGATGTCGCGTTTGATCGAATTATCGTCCCATCCAGCCGTGGACCCCGAACATTATCGGGACCTTGCCAAGATTGAACCCATGCTGGCCAGTCGCATACTCGGCGTGGCGAATTCCAGTTGGGCCAGTCCGCTTCGCCCGGTGACGCAGATTGACCATGCCATTCACATGCTCGGCTTGGCCAACGTGCGTGCATTAGCCCTGGCGTTCTGCCTGGAACGTTTTCACGCGAGCATCGAGCTGGACCCGGCGGACACCCGCGCCTTGTGGGAAGCGTCGCTGCTCAAAGCCATAGCCGGTCGTGTCCTGGCTGAGGTTGTGCGACCGGACTGGACGGAAGAACCCTTTATTGCAGGGCTGCTGCAGGACCTGGGCGTGCCGCTCATGATGAGCATCAGTGCCGAGTATCGAACGCTCCTGGCGGACCCGAAAATCAGCATCGAAGATCAGCTCACGCAGGAACGCGCCATCTTCGGCGTCGATCACGTCACCGTCGGCAGTGTCATCGCCTATAAACTTAACCTGCCCACGCGCTACCTCACCAGCATACTCCGCCACCACACCGCTCCCTCACACACGACCGATGATCCGACCGTGAGTGCGGAGTGGATTGATGCCCTGGTCTCCCTTTTGCCGCACATGGGCACGGTCTGGAACATGGGCAATCTTGGGCGGATGGAAACGATTCTGGCAAGGTTCTGGTTGCAACACTGGACGGAACTGCCGAGCTTTTTGAAAGACATTACCGCGCAATGCTCGGAACTGGCCGGGCGACTTGGCCGTGATGTCGGACCCGGGGCGGACTTTAACAAAATGCTGGAAAAACTCACCAAGGCCAACACCCAGGCGGTGGCGGACCTGGTGCAGCAGTCGATGCGTGCCACCCCGCCGCAGGGGTAGGTTGTACGGATACTCATACATCATGATTGGGTACCACACAGCGTCCAGCAGGGCGATGTGTGCAGACGAGCACAGTAGCCCACCCCGGGGGCGATCTGGGTTGGGTGAATAAAGCCGCCGATGTCATCGGCGGTCAATCATGTCGGTTCACCAAGGTAGGCAATGATCAAAGACGGCGGATACCATCCGCCGCTTTATCAAATCACCGCCGTGGGCGGCGGTGCCACAAAGCTCACAACTCACTCCCCCGGGATGTACGAAATCACCCCTGTCCACGGGCTGCTGGCAGTGGCGTACAGCTTTTTTTCAATCCGACCGGCCAGGTACGACAAGCGACCAGCCTCCAACCCGTGGCGCATGGCGTGGGCCATGGTGACCGCATCCTTCGCATGAGCAATGCCCGTGTTGAGCAGCACACCATCGGCTCCCAGTTCCATCGCCTGAGTCACGTCACTGGCTGTGCCGACGCCGGCATCGACGATGACGGGGTACGACGGGTCGCCGCCGTGCTCCTTGCCTTTGAGCAGCTCCAAAATCAGACGGATGTTGTTGGGGTTGAGGATGCCCTGCCCCGAGCCGATGGGTGAACCGGCAGGCATCACACTGGCAGCCCCGGCATCACGCAACCGCTGAGCCATGATCGGATCGTCACTGCTGTAACAAAGCACTTCAAACCCGTCCTTGACCAACGTTTTGCAGGCTTCGAGTGTGCCCACTGGGTCGGGCAGCAATGTTTTTTTGTCACCCAGCACTTCGAGTTTGACCCAGTCTTTGCCGGGGTTGTTGAGCTGGTCGAGTATTTCACGACCCAATCGTGCCACCCGCACCGCATCGTCAGCGGAAAAGCAGCCTGCGGTGTTGGGCAGAATGATGTAACGCGACAGGTCGATGAAGTCCAGCAGTGATTTGCCGTCTTTGTCGATCAGCCGTTCACGACGCACCGCGACAGTGATGGCCTGTGCCCCCGATGCGTCCAGAGCAGCCTGCATGGTGGAATAATCACGGTACTTGCCCGTGCCGACGATGAGTCGAGAAGTAAGTATGCGTGAGCCGACTTTCAGCGTGTTGCTTTGCATCATCATGTGTATAGGGTAATCGGTGACGGGGTTTGATCAAATGGTGAAGGGCACAGCGGCTTTGTTTCTATAATGAAGTGATGCTGACAATCACACTCAACGGCGAAGAAAAAACCTTTGACACGGTAGCAACGCTGACCGTGGCGGAACTGGTGCAACAAATCGGCTTCGCCGGTCGGGCGGTGGCGGTGGAAGTGAATCGTGAATTGATTCCCAAAAGAGCGCACGCCAGTACGCAGTTGCATGAGGGCGACCAGGTGGAAGTGGTGACACTGGTGGGTGGCGGGTGAGTGGGGGGGGGTGTGAAATGAATTTCGACCACGCCTGAACTTCACGTCCGCGTGAAGTTCAGGATGATTTGCATCTGATGTTATTGAAAAAACCATCCTGATCTTCGCAAGCGTGTGCGATCCACACACTTGCGAAGATCAGGCGTGGCTGTGGGGTGTGCGCAAAGCGGCGGGTGACCTTGGACTTTGGACCTTGGACTTTGGACGATTATTTCCTGGCTTGTTCAGCCATGCGATCACGAATGAAGCGGTAGTTGGAGGCATTCACTTCTTCGCGTAGGTCCAAGGCCGAGGCCCCACTTGCTCGGCTGATGGCGCTGCGTTCCACCCAACGGGAACCGCTGTAACCGATCACCGCTGTGAGCACGACCACCGCCGCAAGAATCGGCCCCAAAGCGCGCAACATCACCCCGCGTCGCATCGTCATACCGATTTCCATCGCTCTTTGACGGATCGCCCACCAGCTCATCACAATGACCAGCACGAGCACACCGATGAGCAGCAACAGATGTTCGATGAGCAGCCGTGGCCAGATCGCATGAACCCCATACCCGCGCCCGCTCCAGGGGGTCAGCAGATACACACCATACACAACGCCGGGCAAAAGCACCCCCACACCCAGCACCAAGCCCAACCTGTGCCAGCCGATCCAAAGCAGGGGGGCGTGCAAGTTTGCACGACGTTGTTTCCAAAGCATCAGTAACCCCGCAAGCATGAACAGAAGGATGAGCGCGTCCAAGAACAACAATATTCCCGCAATCAACATTTGCTGTACGGAGGCTTGTTCCGCGGTGCGCAAGGGTTCGGGGTCCGGGCGATAGCCACCGATCGCTGGCATCATGATGGCCATGAGCGAGCCTGCCTTTATCTTTTCTTCGTGGATTGCCGGGTTGTTTTTGATGTTTTCCATTTCTGTAAACATGGCACGCTGCCGGGCAAATGCCGCCTGGACTTGCCCTTGGTTCCCAGCCACCTGATACACCGCCCCGCGATGTTGATGAATGATGTGTTCACAGCTGAATGTCGCCAATAGTTCGATGATCGTATGAGCCTTGCTACCGATACGCATGATCAGTCGTTCCAGCTTATCCAACTGCGCCAGTGCACCCTCTATGTCACCAGCCTTGGCACGGCGTAACGCATCCGATGCGACCATGCGGATAACCTGTCGATACGAGCCCACATTGGGTAAACCAATGCTGGTGACCCAACCCAAACGGGCGGTGAATTCGGTCATTGATCGGGGCTGAGGTAATACATTCATCTGACGATTGAACATCGACATCACATGCGAGTCGTAGTGCGTCGCTTTGACGGCTCGTTCAAAGGCCTGCATCGCTTGTTCCCACCGCACTTCATCGTGAATTTGTACGGAAGCAAATTTCTCGTTGACTTCCGATATCACAAGCCCCTGGGAAGGATTATTTCTTTCAGCCTGCTTGTCGCGGGTGATGCTTCGAAACTCGTAAGCAGGGTCATTTTCCACCATGGTCGCCGCGTATCGAAACATGATTCCGGCGTGAATCAGATTCCAAAATGCGTTGTCGGGGTCGAGTTGTTCCCCTCGTTCAAGTTCTTTGATACAGTCCTCATCGTTTTCCGACCACATGAGTTCCTTCGGCGGGTTGTAGGGGTTGGTTTCTTCGATATGTCGCAAATAATTAGCCTGATAAACCGGATCATCCGGCCAGCGATCACGGATGGAGCGGGCACGTTCCTGCGGTATCGTCGATGATGGGTCTCCTAGAAATAGAAAACGCTCATCAGGCGACAGCTTGCGCAGCATGGTTTGCGTACCGGGCGTGAGTAACCATTGTTGAAAAGGATTTGGGTGATCAGCATGGTTCACCCAAAGCAATAGGTTGGGTTCCGGTTCACTGATCCGCGCCCAGTTCGACTCCCACATCGGCCAGAGGGTCACCAGTATCGCCAAGGGCAACATCGCCACCAGAACCCCTCGACGCATCCAGCGTCGCAGCCGAACTCGCCCCCGATTGGCGCTCCACAATGCTTCCTCCAACACCTGTTCATCGCCCAGCGCCCGTATCGCCTGTTGGCTGCTTTGGGTTTCACTCTGTCCGCCCTGGGCAAAATCATGCTGGGCATCCTCCAAATGCGTGCGCAACTCCTTGCGCACTTCGCAGCACAACTCCGGGTCAATCTTCAATCGTCGCGTCAGCCGATCCAGCAACGGGTCATACAGGTCGGACATGATTCAATTCCCCGTGGGTTTGAGGCAATGAGTTATTTTTCGGAGGACGCCGAGCCCTTCAGGGCCGGATCATGGGGCTTGTAGCTGGTGGCTGGTGGCTAGTAGCTGGGCGGAATATGGATGTTCGCACGGTTGTCCCAGCCCGGTTGTTTTCTTCTCACTTGACCACTCGTCCACTTGACCACTTCTTCATGCGCCCGGCGACATCAGCAAGGTGTTCACAACCGTGCTGAACTGTTGCCACTCGCTGGTGCGACGGGACAGTTCACCCTGCCCTTTGCGGGTGAGGGCGTAATATTTGCGGTCCTTGCCGCTGTCTGCGGTTTTCCAATATGCCTTGAGCAGGCCCTGCGCTTCCAGCCGATGCAGTGCCGGGTAGAGCGTGCCCTCTTTCCATTCCAATGCCCCGTTAGTGCGGGCGTTGACCGCCTTGACCATCTGGTAGCCGTACATGTCACCGCTTTTGAGCAGCGACAACACGATCGGCACAATGCTCCCGCGCATCAGTTCCTCATTGAATTCCATGACCGGATCCTTACCTAGTGTTACTAGGTATTATACATTGTCTCACAAGGTATGCAAGCAAAATCTTAAAAAAGAATGATGTCACCCTCAAATACAAAGCCCAGGCATGGCCATGCCTGGGTGCTGGCAGCTTGTTTGCCGGTGTTTGTACGATACGTGGACCGTAGGTTGCCACCCGCGGCTATGAAGCGTTGAAAAAATGGTTGTGTAGCCGAGTTGGTTCAATCAATAAAATCACTCGACCACTCGACCACTCGACCACTTGATCGCCTACATTCACCGTGCCCGCAAGGTGATGGCTGAACGAATCAGCATCGGGCCTTGCACACGCAGCACGGTGACGCTTACAGCCTGACCGGGTTGTATTTTTTCCAGCAGGTTGCCGATGTCATCGAGGCTACGGGCCGGGTGACGGCCGAATTGCAAAATCACATCCCCACGGCGCAGACCAACCCCGGCAGCAGGGCTGTTGCGTTCGACGTTGTTCACCAGCAGTGCCTGCAAACCGCTGATGTTCAAGGCCCGTGCCATGCGTTCGGTGAGTTCCTCCACATTCAAACCAAACCGTGCCGCGAGGATGGCTCCGCCGTCGGGTTTGGGGCGTTGCGCCAGGGTGATGCTCACCGTGACCAAACCATTGTCTGGCTTGCGCGCGGTGAGGGTGATGCTGTCACCCGGCTTTTTGCCAATCAGTTCGATGCCGAAATCAAAGGCATTGTTGATGGGTTTGCCGTTGACGGTTTCCAACAGCAGCGGGGCACGATTCAAGCCGGCGCTGGCAGCGGGCGACTCAGGGGTGATATTTTTGATACGACAGCGGATTTGATCGTTGAGGGTCACTTCATCGAGTTCAATGCCGGTGACGATGCCGTAGCGCCGTTCGACATCGAGCATTTCCGGCAATAGTGAGCGCAATTGATCGACTGGGATGGCAAAGCCGATGTTTTGGGCATCACCACGGATGGCGGTATTGATGCCGATGAGTTGGCCCAGCACGTTGAGCAGCGGGCCGCCGGAGTTGCCGGGGTTGATGGAAGCGTCAGTTTGAATCAGGCCGGTGAAGGCGACATTTTGATTGACGCGAATTTCACGGTCGGTGGCACTGACGATGCCGGTGGTGCAGGTGTGTTGATAACCAAGCGGGTTGCCGATGGCGATGACGGTTTCGCCGACCATCAGGTCGTGGCTGCGCCCCAGGGACAATGCTTTGAGCGGCGTCGGACTATCGATTTTCAAAATGGCCAGGTCGCGTTCGTGATCGATGGCGATCACTTGTGCGGGGTACTCACGGCGATCATCGAAAATCACCTGTCGCTCGGCGGTGCGGGCCACGACATGGGCGTTGGTGACGATGTAGCCGGCGGGGTGAAGCACGAAACCCGAACCGACGCTGTTGGTGCGGTATCGACGAGTCGGGGCCTGCTGCCCACGGTCGAAAAACTGAAACAAATCGTCGAACGGCGAACGCACTTCGATGATCGAGGTGGCGCTGATGTTGACCACCGCATCACGGGCTTGCTCAAACACCTGAACCACCGGACTGCGGCGCAGTTCACGAGCAGCGGTGGGCGAATCGGTTTGAGCATTGAGTTGTGTGATCGGTGACAGCAGGTGGCTGGCAACGATCAGCACGAACAACATCGGTATTGGTTGAAAAAGACTGATTTTCATGGTGTTGATGGTATCAAGCTGCGGGGTTGTACAAGGGGTTGATGGATGAAAAACATTAGCGCAAAAGTACGAAAAGTAATTGCATCTGAAAAAATGTTAATCTAACATGAAGTCATGGTCCGCATAGCGTAACAACATCAACCCCATCACCGGCTTGACAGGGTCAGAGCATGATTCGGATGCGCGAATCCATCACCAGCAAAACGTACGATCTCTGGTCGCTGTTCTACGACTACACCTTTGGCTACCTGGTGCGTGGTCGGCAGGTCCGGGCGGTAAATCAACTGCATTTTCAACCCGGTGATACGGTGCTGGATCTGGGCGTGGGCACGGGGTTGCTGCTGCCCAACTACCCGCACGATGTCACGGTGGTGGGTATTGATTTGTCGGCCGGCATGCTCGCCAAGGCTGATGATAAAAAGCGTGAACTGGGGTTGCCGCATTGTCATTTGGTGCAGGGCGATGCGATGTTGCCGCCGTTTGCCGAGGGTAGTTTTGATCACATCGTCATTACGCATGTGGTGAGTGTGGTCAGCGACCCGCGCAAGTTGATGGACTGGGCGTTGCGATTGCTCAAACCCGGCGGACGGATTGTGATGCTCAATCATTTTCAATCCGATCACCCCTGGGTTGCCTGGTCGGAAAAAGTGCTCAATCCGATTTTTGTAAAAATCGGCTGGCGGAGCGATCTGGCATTGGAACACGTCCTCGAAGGTACCGATGCGCAGGTTGAGTATTGTTTCAAAATGGGCGTGATCGACCTTTGGCGCATTGTGGTGTTAAGGCATCGTCAGCCGGGGGAAAGCGTGGTCAAGGTGCAGGCCCTGCGCCCCAAACTGCCCAACTGGTGGCAACGTCGGTTGGCGATGCAAGGGCGGTGAATGAGCGGAATTTCGAATTTCGAATGTCGGATTTCGAATTGCGGACAAGCCGAGGACGAAACCGATAGGTTGAGGACTCGGGTATTCTGGATGGTGAATCAGTGAGTCGGTTCATCGGTGTTTAAAGCATGGGGGGATTATTCACGCCTGAACTTGCAAGTCTGCGAGCAAGTTCAGGATGTTTTTGATTGGAAACAGAAAATGCAAGCGGATTGGGGTAAATGTCGCCTTTGACTTATAACCGACAATCCTGATCTTCATGAGGACATGAAGATCAGGCGTGGTTGTGGCAAGTACGATCATGGTGCCAGACCGCATCGATGAAGACAATAATCAGGGGTGGTTCAAACCATTATCATTGCTTTGATCACTCGATCACGTTGCTGTTCAACCTTGCAGTTTCGCCTTGTAGCCCAGTGCTTCGACTTTTTGCACCAGTGCTCTGGGGTTGAGTGTTATTGTTTGACTCGAATCACTGACCACCATCGCTTTGCCATCGGTCAGGGTCACCTGCACCTCTTTCACCCCGGCCACCTCACGCAAAGCCCGCGTGACCGCTGCGACACAGTGCGAACAGGTCATGCCTTGCACATTCAGCGTGTAAGTTGAAGTTTTATTGTTCTGATTCATGTCATTGGCCCCTTGATCAGTGGTGGCGGATGTTGAGCGTAATCGGCTGACGGTCATCGACACGATCAACATCAATAACAACCCCCCAGCCCACAGATGGCCCACGATACCCATCGTTTCAGACCCGTGCAGGTGTTCATGCGGCACGTGAGCGGTACCCACGGATGTCACCCATGCGTCCAGCGCCAGACCAGCCGACATGGCGGTGATGATCACCGTGCCCAGGTAAATCAGCGCGGTGCGTCGGCCCAGCACTTTCCAGGTGACGCTGATCGTGGCGGCATTGGTGGCCGGCCCGGCAATCAAAAACACCAGCACCGCCCCCGGCGAAGCCCCCAGGTGTAAAAACGAAAGCCCCAGCGGAATCGAACCGGTGGAACAAACGTACAACGGTGTGCCCAGTGCCAGCATCAGCAGCATGGCCATGAATCCACCACCCAGCCAGGGCTCAAGTTGATTCGGTGTGGCCACGGCTGCGATCAACCCGGCCAGCAGTATGCCGAATATCAGCGGCTTGGCGATGTCGTTGGGCAGGGTGATTAAACCGTATCGCGCCGCCTGCGCCATTTTTTGGGCAAAGTCAGGGGCAGGTTTATGGGTGGCACAAGTTGCTCCCTCGCAACACGAAGTTGACGCAGTTTGATCGGTGGTACTTTTGGTTGGGTGGTTGATCGCGGTCGGTGCCGACGATGTGTTGCTTTTTGAGGTTGATGATGTCGATGAATCATTTTGATCAAACAAACTGACCAGGGATCCGCCGATGATGCCCGAAACAAGCGCGATCACAGGTCGAATCATCGCGAACACCGGCCCCAGCAGTGCGTAAGTCGCCAAAATCGAATCGACGCCTGTTTGTGGTGTTGAAAGCAAAAACGATGTCGTCGCGCCTTTGCCTGCACCATGTTGACGCAGTGATGCTGCCACCGGAATGACACCGCATGAACACAAGGGCAACGGCACACCCAGCGCTGCCGCCTTGATCGTCGGCCAAAGCCCTCGACCGCCCAAATGCCTTTCCACCCACAGCGGCGACAGCCAGACCGACAACACCCCTGCCACGATGAACCCCAGCAGCAGGTACGGCGACATGGCCGCCAACGTAAACCACGTGGCCCCCAGCCAGGTTGTCAGGTATTCGAGCAGCATGAATAAATCATTTTAGCTCCGTACTGTACGTTGAAGAAGTGGCCAAGTGGTCGAGTGGTCAAGTTCAGAACCAAGCCGAGGACGAAACCGATAGGTTGAGGACTCGGGTATATGGCGAGTCCAAAGTCGCAGGTCCAAAGTCCAAGGTCAAATACCATTCGTGACTTTGGACTTTGGACATAAACGATACCCGGGCCCTCGACCTTTCGGTCTCGTTCCCGGCTTGGTATTACACTTGACCACTTGGCCACTTCAACTATCGCTGCGTCGCATCCGCCCGGCCGTTCCAGTAGCCGTTGTCTTTCACCCCGTCGTTGTCGTAGTCATCGCATTGCGTGAGTTTCATGCCCTCGGCATGACCATCAGCAAAGGCGAAGCCAGCCACGCCGTTGTTGCGCTCGGCGGGGTATGCACGCCACAGGTATGTGGCAGGTGTACCGTTGGGTTCATCGCCTCCGCCTGCATAATAACTTTGTGCCGGGGTACGACCATTGCCTTTGCTGCCCAAGTTCAGCGAACGAATCGGCGGATCGATCACATACACCGCTTCGCCACCGACGCCGGGCGGGTTGCTCGCAACGCCTTTGCGTGAGCCGGCTGTGTCACCCAGCGCGATCGTCTTGGAAGTCACAAGAATGTCGGTGTCGATGCGGGCGTGGTAGGTGGGGTTGGGGCGGGCGTTGCCGATATATTGGTAGTTCAAGCCATAGCCACCGTGGTACTGAATGTTGTCGTTGTCGGGGGCGCCACCCGTGGTGGTGGTGTGAAAAAATTCTTTTTTGAAGAGCGCCAGTTCTTCCATCGTCAGGTTGGGCGACAGATAGACCTTGGTGTTTTCCATGTAGGGGTGCAGGTAATCCGGCCAGCGCGGCTTGTAAGCCCCGGGAAGGCTCGATGAATGCATGGGCAGGTAGCCGCGCTGATCGACGCTGTAGCTATGCAGGCCGATGCCCATCTGCCTCAGGTTGCTGACACTTTTCAAACCCTGCGCTGAGCCACGGGCTGCGCCCAAGGCCGGTAGCAGGATGCCCACCAGCAAGGCGATGATACTGATGACCACGAGCAGCTCGATGAGGGTGAAACCATGATCAGCTCGCACCAACGCCTGCGGCGTTCGCTGACCCCGTCTTGTTGTGGTCGTGGCGATCTCGTCTGCGGTATGAACCTCCGACTTGATGACCTTCGTACCCGATATCATGATCTGATGCATGATTCGCTCCATTAAATGTTATTGAGACTCAAAATCAACCATGCCATCACTATACAGAATGGTGTTGAGGTTTCAAGGGGTGATCATCTTTTTTAGATCTTTCTAACAAATCGCAAAGGGGGCTTGCACGAAGCTGTCACCTTTGGTTGTCGAATAGGTGAAATGAGAATGCAATGTTTTACCGGTTATCATTCCTGTATGAAATCAGCCATATCGATACCTTTGACTCACAAGCGGACCAAGCCGGGGTTGTTCATCACCGCCACCGACACGAATGTGGGTAAAACGGTGATCACTTGCGCCATCGCCGCTGCGATACGTCGTCAGGCTGGCAAACAAAAACAGGCTGTGCGGGTGGGTGTTTGCAAACCCATGGCCACGGGCTGTCGCAAGGACCGGGAGGGGTTGGTGTCGGAAGACGCGGAAGCATTAGCACATTTTGCCGATTGTCGTCAACCGTTGGAGGTGATCTGTCCGATACGCTATCGACCAGCCATGGCCCCGGGTGTTGCTGCCCAGGTGACAGGCATCCCCGCCGATTGGTCGGCGCTGGATCGTAGTTTGCGTTTATTGGATGAAACGCATGATGTACTTTTGGTGGAGGGGGCAGGGGGGTTGCTCGTACCACTGGATCACGCCCAACCCCGGTGGACCATGCGTGAATTGGCCGTGGCTTTGGGGTACCCGGTGGTGATTGTGACGCGGGCCACGCTGGGCACACTCAATCACACAGCGATGACGGTCGAGTTGTTACGTGCAGCCGGGTGCAAACCGGTGGGGCTGGTGATCAACGGGTTTGACCCCGATTCATCGAAGTTGAGCAGGGACGAAGACCGGGTGATGGTGACCAATCGCACCTGGCTTACGAAAATGACCGGCTTGCCGATTTTGGCGACGGTACCGA
>CAYRTH010000021.1:17211-30220 GCA_964427135.1 uncultured Phycisphaeraceae bacterium | reverse complement strand
CGAGCCGGGGGTGAGTGGGGCGAATTTTTCGTTGGGCAGATCGCGCTGGGCGATGAAGAAGGTCAGTTGATCACTGCGGACCAGACGACGGACGGTTCCGTAAACCGGATGCCAGACGGGGACGCCTTCGAAGGGGCCTGCGCCGGAGAGTTCCGCGCCCGAAAGCATGCCATCGGGACCGGAGGTGCCGTTGAGCTGGCGGGTATCGCCATCAAGTCGGCCGTTGTTGTTGGTGTCGCCGAGGATGTGATGTACGACGACCAGTACGCCGGTGACGTTACCATCGGTAAATCCGCCTTGTGCAACCCCTGGCCCGATCATTTGTTCGACATCTTTGACCAGTTGTTCGTTGACGGTGCGGGACTGGTTCATGACATCGCTGACACCCACACCTGCCCGCACAGCCCGGGTGGCATTGAAAAACACCCGGTCGATGATCAGCACCATGACGGTCATGATGGAGACTGCCACGAGCATTTCCATGAGGGTGAAAGCGGGACGGCGGAAGTGGCCAAGTGGTCGAGTGGCCGAGTGGTCAAGTGAAGGAGATGTTGCATTGACGCCGAGCCCTTTAGGGCCGGATGAGGGAAGTATGTGTTGATCCGGTACACAATCCGGGGCGTGATCCGGGGCTAAAGCCCTCGGCGTCATGGTTTGTGTGGCCCAGCCCCCGGGGGCGGGGGCGCCCTCGGCTGGGTGATAAAGCCGCCGATGGCATCGGCGGTCGGCATGTGGCCCAGCCGCCCTCGGCTGGATTATATCGGCGGTGGCAGAATCATGAAGACGGCGGATACCATCCGCCGCTTTGGCAATCACACCGCGGGAGGCGGCGGTGCCACATGGCTCTGCCACTTGACCACTTCGGTCTGCCACTTGACCACTCGACCACTTGACCACTTGACCACTTCTTTTTGTATGTCCGTTCATGACACAAACTCCTTACGGTCAGTTGCGCACGGTGCGCGGCACGGTGAGGATGCGCAACGTCGGGCTGGGCGTGCCGGCGTAGGTCGGATTGGTGGGGCTGCTTTGGGCGGACTCGCGGGTCACCGGCGGCGGGGAAAACCACAAATACCCCGGCGGCCCCATCCCCGTCGGACGAATGATCGAACCATGCACCCTGACGTAGTAGTCGGACCCATCTACGCCAATTTCCCGAATCTGATACTTCTGCCCGTTGGCGTCCAGCACCCAGTCCCCGACACGAATCTGATTGGTGTTGGTGAAGTTGTTGCGGAAGGTGAAGGTGTCGGAACCGGAGACGGTGACCTTCACCGAACGCACCGATGGCGTGCGGTAATGTTCAAACGGGGCGCTGCCGATGTCGAGGTTGTTGTCACTGTTGATGTCGTTGTAGCCGTCGTTGAGATTGACGGTATTGCCGCCGAAAAAGGGGCGGATGGCCCATTGTTCGCCGGTGTCCAGAAGCGGCCCGGCATTAGGGCGCAGATGCCACATGCCCGGATCGACGCGCAGGACAAAGACGTAGGCGACAAAGTCGTCGGGGTCGGCTGGGTTGGTCGCATCGGCAGTTCGAGTGCGACGAATCAGCGGAACCCAGACGTACCGCCGCATGGCTGGATCGGGTATGTGCGATTCAAGTGTGCGGTCGGCCAGAAGCCAATCGTCGTTGGCGGGTGTGACATCGTAGAGCGAGGGCAAGGGACGAACGATCAACATGTTGGCGGGAATCAGACCTGTGTTGAGGTCATAGTTGGTGGCGACCGGGTTGCCTTGCAATTTGTCAATGTGAATTTGCCGGGTTTGCATAAGGGTGGTCAGCGAGTCTTCCATGGTTTTGGCGGCGATTTCGTCACCGGTCTGTTTCTGCATGTAGATGGCGGTGGGAAAGATCGCGGCCACCATGACAAAGCCGATGGCGAAGATGGCCATGGAAAGCAGGATTTCCAGCATGTTGAAACCGCATCGAAAGTGGCCAAGTGGTCGAGTGGTCTTTGGGAAGTGGTCAAGTGGTCGAGTGGTCGAGTGGTGAAGTGGAGGAGATGTTGCAATGACGCCGAGCCCTTTAGGGCCGGATGAGGGATGCACATCGTGATCCGGGGCTAAAGCCCTCGGCGTCATCGTTTGTGTGGCCCAGCCCCCGGGGGCGCCCTCGGCTGGGTTGGTTGATGGGTTGGTATCATCACCGCCGAGGGCGGCGGTGCCACATGACGCCGTCACTTGACCACTTCTTTGCATTGAATTCTTCATCGCTGTGCTCCTTCGATCACAGCCGCGCCGCTGTATCGGCTGAAAAAGATCACCCGACCGTCGGCCTGGTTCACGAGTTGCGCCAGGGTGACGGTCACTTCATCCGAGCCGTTGACCAGTAGCTGATAGGGCACACGGACGGGGTCGCTGCCAATCGGATTGCGGAAAAACCCGGCGGTGCGGGCTTTGGCGATGTCGTACACCACCACGCCGATGACGTTGAACAGGCCTTCGTCGTTGGTGAACAAACCATTGCCCGCCTGATAGGAACGCCCCCCGCCAACGTCGACGGTTTTGCCCCGGTAGTCGTAATAGGTGAGTTGGTCGAGGTTGGCGGTGATGGTGTTGGTCAGGGCCAGCAGTTGCCCGGTGGGGAAGCTGAAACGCAGGGCAAAGGGCAGATCGACCAGATGGGGGTCAGTGGAAGTCGGGGCGATGATGCCGGCGACAGCCATGCCGTTGGGGATGCGGATGGGGTCGGGGACGCCAAAGTCGGTGATGCCGTGCAGGTCGGTGAAGCCGTTGCGGGCCGGGATGAGCGATTCGAGAAATTCACCCGTGCTGGTGCGCTTGGCGTGCTGGTTGTTGTAGGTCAGACGAATGCGCAGGTCGAGCGTGCCCGGTTCGCGGATGAAGACCATGGCTGTGCCGTCGTAGGCGGCGTTGGTGACTTCATCGGCAGCGCTGGGGAACGGCCGGGTGGCGAGGTTGCGCATGGCCTTGGCGGCGACGCTGACACTGCCCACGGCTGACTCAAGTCGGTTGGAACCGGTCAGGTTTTGCAGCGTCGGCCAGGCGAGGGTGACCAGAATCCCCATGAGCGAAAGCACGACCAGCAGTTCGACGATGGTAAAAGCAAAACGGAAGTGGTCAAGTGGCCAAGTGGCCTTTGGGAAGTGGCCAAGTGGCCGAGTGGCCGAGTGGCCGAGTGGAAGAAATTGTTTGGTGATTGCAGTGTGGTTTGTTGTAGCCCAGCCCCCGGGGCCGGGGGCGCCGTCGGCTGGGTGATAAAGCCGCCGATGGCATCGGCGGTCGGCATGTGGCCCAGCCGCCCTCGGCTGGGTGATATCGGTGGTGGCAGAATCATGAAGACGGCGGATACCATCCGCCGCTTTGGCAATCACACCGCCGGGGGCGGCGGTGCCACATGGCCCGGCCACTTGACCACTTCTGTTCATCACTGGATGTAATCGCGCTGCAAACATCTCATTACTCCAGGTCAAAGCTGTAAATGTTGTCCTCGGCTTCTTTGCGCTCGGTGGCGCTGCCGTTCAAATCACCCCATTTGCCATCCGGTCCGGCGGAGACGAAGAAGGGTTTGGCATGGAAACGGAAAACAGTGGTGGCAAAAGTATCACGCTCGATGTCGCCGGAGGGGTAAAGATTTTCGTCCACATTGCGCAGGTAGTAGCGGATGGGCGTGCCCCAATGATCGACCACTTCATAAAAACCATCGGGGTCGCGCACGGGTGAGGCATCGGGATCGCCATCGCGCAGGCTGCGGTCGGCTCGCAGGCCGCCGTACATCTGCTCGCAGGCGGGCAGTTGCAGCGTCGCCCAGACGAAGGCTTCGATGGAGCCGTTGACATGGGCATCGGTGTTGGGCACGAGCGGTGGGATGGTCGCAGTAGAACCAATTGGTAGATCAATGTTGTGCGGTTTATTTTGTGTCCAGTCAAAGGGTTTGCGGGTGTAGTCGTAATCATCTTTGGGGGGGGAACTCTTGGTGTAGTGATTGATGCTTTGTCGGGCGGTGCGGCGGTATTCGCCCTCGATGCTCATCATCTGATTGAGCAGCAATCGCGTTTGTTTGACGTTGGCGGATTGGGTCACCCGTTTCATGGCGATCAGGGACAGGCCCATGAGCACGAAGATGATCGCCACCACGACCATGATTTCCACCAGGGAGAAACCGGGGCGACCAAAGCGACGGGTTGGGGGATGATTGAGGTTCATGGTTGGCTCATGGGTACGTTGGCGATGGTTGTGACGGTTTGTATCCGCAGGTTGGTTTGGTCACTTAGCCCCCGGTCATTGACCGGGGGCTAAATGAAAGAGGCCACTTCGTCGGATACCCGGGTCCTCGGTCGCCAAGGCGACCTCGTTCCCGGCTTGGTTTCTGCACTCGGCCACTTGACCACTTGGCCACTTGGCCACTTCTTCAAGCAACCGCTCGCTTCCGCTCGCGGCTCTGATGTTTTGCACTCGGCCACTTGACCACTTGGCCACTCGGCCACTTCTTCTTCACGTCAGATTCGTGATCAGTTTCACCAGCGGCAGGAACAAGCAGACCACGATCGCACCGACGATCAAGCCCAGGATCACGATCATCACCGGTTCCAGCAGCGACACCAGGCTGGCCACGGCGGTATCGACTTCGTCGTCATAATTGTCAGCAATTTTCAAAAGCATTTTGTCCAGGTCGCCGGTTTCTTCGCCCACGTCGATCATGTTGACGACGATGCTGTCGCAGACCTTGGATTGGCGCAGCGGTTCGGCGAAGGTTTCGCCCTGACGCACCGAGTCGTGCACTTTGGTGAGGGCACGGGCAAAGACGGTGTTGCCGGTGGTGTCACGGGTGATGATGATGGCATCGAGAATGGGCACACCGGCACGGATGAGCGTGCCCAGGGTTCGGGTGAACTTGGCGATGGTGGATTTGGTGACCAGTTTGCCCACGCCGGGGATGTAGAGCAGGATCATGTCAGTGGAATATTTGCCCCAGTCGCTCTTGCGGAAGAGTTTGAGGAGGGTGACAAAAATAATGGGGACGGCGACCATCCAGACGATGCCGGGGATCAGCGAGTCTTTGTAGGTGCCGGTGGGGTTGAGCGGGCCGGCCAGCCAGTTGGAGGTGTTGATGAGGATGGTGGTGGCGATGGGGAGTGTGGTGCCGAAGTCGTCGAAAATTTTCTGGAACTTGGGCACGATGACCACGAGGATGAAGGCCACGATGGCCATGGCGACGAAAATGACCACCGCAGGGTAAATCATGGCCCCGATGATGCGGCGGCGCAGTTTGGCGGCCTTTTCCAAAAACTCGGCCAGGCGTTGCAAAATCATGTCCAACACACCGGCCACTTCCCCGGCGGCGATCATCTTGGTGTACAGACGATCGAAGGCTTTGGGGTGACGACTCATGGCATCCGAGAGCGTTGCACCGGAGGAAACGTCCTCGGCGATTTCTTCAAGGATGTTTTTGAGCAGGCCCGGCTTCTGTTGCATGGCGAGGATTTGCAGGGAACGCAGAATGGGCAGGCCGGCGTCCTGCAGTGTGGAGAATTGACGGGTGAAGGTGGTGAGCACCTTCTGGCCCACCCCGCCGATGTTGATGGAAATATCGTTGAAGCCTTTTTTCTTGGTCTTGCGACCCACGGCTGCGGCGACGGCGGCGGCCTGGGCTTCCTGCGCATTGGCGGCCTTGGCGCCTTTTTTCACTTTCATTTCCCGGACCGAGGTGGGGAACATTCCCTGGCCACGGATGCGGGCCACGGCTTCGTCATTGGTGGCGGCGGCGATGGTGCCTTTCTGAGGCTTGCCGGCTTCGTTGAGCGCTTCATACTGAAAGGTAGGCATGGCTTGCTCCTTGACTGGCGATGAAGATCGGTTTTTTGTTGATGGTGGCACCGCCGCCCTCGGCGGTGACGATCTTTTGATTTTTCAACCCAGCCGGGGGCGGCTGGGCCACACGAGTACTTTTTTTAACCCAGCCGGGGGCGGCTGGGCCACACGATCACAATTCTGTATTCGTTCGACGCCGACGCAAAGCGTGCAGGCTAAACATACTGATTCGAATACCCGGGCCCTGGGCCTAAAGACCTCGTTCCCGGCTTGGCTCTGCAAATTCGAAATCCGAAATTCGATATTCGAAATTCATACCACTCGACCACTTCTTCCATCAATCTTCCAAAATCGTCTCGCGGACGACTTCATCGATGGTGGTAATGCCGTCGTAGATCGCCAGCAGGCCGCTGTGGCGCAGGGTGCGCATACCGCGCTTCAGGGCCTCGGCCCGGATTACCTGCGTCGAGGCGTTGTGCATGATCAGTTCACGCAGATCATCATCCAGCACCATGATTTCATAAAGACCCACGCGACCCCGGTAACCGGTGTGATTGCAATGGTCGCAGCCTTTGCCGCGATGAAATTGTCGGCCTTGGGTGTCTTCGGGCGTGAGCTGAAGTTCCATCAACTCCTCTTCCGAGGGTGTGTAGGCTTCCTTGCAACGGATGCAGATTTTGCGCACCAGACGCTGGGCAACGATACCCTCCAGCGTGGCGGTAACAAGGAAGGGTTCCAACCCCAGGTCTAGCAATCGTGCGATCGAACTGGGGGCATCGTTGGTGTGCAGGGTGGTGAACACCAGGTGGCCGGTCAGCGAAGCCTGCACCGCGATTTGGGCGGTTTCCACGTCACGGGTTTCGCCCACCAGAATGATGTCCGGATCCTGACGCAAAAAGCTGCGCAAGGCCTTGGAGAACGTCAGCCCGACATCGGCGTTGACCGCCACCTGCACCAAACCTTCAATGTCGTATTCCACCGGGTCTTCCACCGTCAGCAATTTGGTATCGGGGGTGTTGAGTTCCGCCAGGGCTGCGTACAACGTGGTGGTTTTACCCGAACCGGTCGGGCCGGTGACGATGACGATGCCGTTGGGCTTGTTGAGCAGTTGGCGTAAGACGTCCAAATCTTCGTGACGCAGACCCAGTTTTTCCAGGTCCAACTGAACGTTGGAGCGATCCAGCACACGCATGACGACCGATTCGCCGAACATGGTCGGCAATACCGCCACGCGCAGATCGACCGGGGCACTGTTGACCGTCAGTTCGATGCGCCCGTCCTGCGGCAGACGCCGTTCGGCAATGTCGAGCTTGGACATGACCTTGATTCGGCTGACGATCGGCATCGCCAAATACTTGGGCGGCGGAATCATGTCGTACAACACACCATCGATGCGGTAACGCATTTTGAACTCGTCCTCGAACGGTTCAAAGTGCACGTCCGACGCTTTGTCCTTGATTGCCTGCATCAGCACCAGGTTGAGCAGACGTTTGACTTTGTTGTCCTCGGCTGCCTGGGTGAGGGTGTCAAGGTCGATCGATTCGCCACGGTCTTTGAGGGCTTCGAGCTTGGCGTCGCCAGCCAGCTCGCCGATCAGGCTGGTCAGTGATTCTTCGTTCTGGTCGCCGCCGTAGAGCTTGGCCATCTGCTTGTCGATCATGGCGGCATCGGCGATGACCGGTCGCACGTTGTAGCCCATGAGCATTTTCAGATCGTCAATGGCACGAAAATTATTGGCGTTTTTGAGCGCCACCGTCAGGGTGCGACTGCCTGCATCGTAACGCAGGGGTAACACCTGATAAGCCTTGGCGGTCTCGGCGGGTAATATTTTGATCACGTCCGGCGAAATGGTCATCGAACCCAAGTCGGCTGCTTCAATGCCCTGTTGGGCGGCCAGGGCGATGTTCAGGTCCGCATCCTGAATGTAACCCAATTCGATGAGCAACTGACCCAAGGGCCGGCGCTGCTGCTGTTGAAGCTGTAACGCTTCGTGGACCTGGTCACGGGTGACCTTACCCATCTTGGTAAGGATGCGTCCCAGCCGATGACCTTTGAGTTCGGTCACGTCAATTTTCGGGGCGCTCTTGGTGGTGGGTTTTTCCGCCATGGTCGAAATTCCCGTACATTGGAGGAGGTTATCAGGCTTCCAACAAGGCGATTAATCGCATCAATACCAAAGTGTCCAATCGTTTTCAAGGGCTTTTATGCGAACCGAAATCAATTCAACTGTTTTATCTTTATTGGAACTTCGGCCACCGGCGATTGATTCATCAGGGAATTTCATCGACCCACATCAGATCATAACTTTCTTTCGGCTTGGTTCAAGCTCGATTTCGAGAATAAAACAGTATCGACATTTGGTATTTAATTCAAAAGCAAGTGGCAAGTGTCAGAACTCAAGCCAAGAACGAGGCCGACCCCCGGGGGAGGCCGAGGGCTTGGGTATTTGAAGAAATGATCATCAGGCCCGGTGACCAAGTGAATCGATCTGATTATCGCGGACGTGGCAAATCTGTCTATTGGCTTGACACGCCTGAACTTCATGGTCCTCCATGAAGTTCAGGATTGTTTTTGGTGGTATTGATTGATGTAGTTGACGAAAGACCATCCTGATCTTCATAAGGACATGAAGATCAGGCGTGAATTATTCGGCAGTAAAGCAACAACCCCAACGGGAACAATCATCAGCGCGGGGGCGATGCGCGCAGCAATGCCGGGTCGGCCACGAGCGTCAAAGGCAGCACAGCTTCATCGACGGTCTGGGCCTGGGTATCCGTCAGTCGAGCCCGCAGTTGATATCGACCGACCCCGAGGTTGGCGGGGATGTCGATCATCTGCACCACAAAAAAATCACGGCGTTGCTGGCGCGATTCATCGACAATGTTGGCTGGGGCGCTTTTCCAGACTTCCAATCCGTCGGCCTGGTTGATGATGGATATTTCCTGCTGCAACTTCACCTGAAACACGCTCTGACCGGAGGCGCTCGTCGCATTGCTGCTGCGAAAATGATCCACCTCGACGTACACAATGGCGCGATGCGCTCGACCCGCCTGAAAAACCGTGTCGGCAAAAGGTTCGTACACCCCGAAACTGCGTACCCGACGACAAAGTTGCAAGTTGATGATTTTTAGCGGTTGCGGGGGCAGCAAGCCTTGCAGTAATGTTTCGACATCCGCACGATTCAGGTTCGATTCTTTACCTGCCAATTGCATGCCCAACTGTACGATGACCTGATGATAGCGCATCACCAGATCGCGCTGCGCAGCGGTCAGCCCCTCAAGGTCAGCCGGTGACAAGGGTCGAGACGGGTCGGCCAATGACAAACCGGCAGCGGTGATGGCGCGACGCAAAGCTGGTTCATCGCCTTGACGCAGCACAGCACGCAGTTGTTCGAGTAACACCTGTCGATCATGCACCGCGACTGGGGGCGGTGGTGATGTTGTTGATGCGGTATCAACGGTTGCGAAAGTTGAATTCGCTTTTACCTTCAATGTGTCATCGCTATCGCCCGTCGTGGTATCGGGGTCAACGGCTGACAGGGTCGTGGTGGCTGAGGGTGTGGGCATCGGTCGGGGTCGCTTGGTTTCCAGCCAGCGAACCTGCACATCCGTTGAAGGCGATGTTGTTGTTTGCGTTGCTGCTGATTGCGTTGCGGCAGGTGGTTCACCGGCACGGGGCATTTTTTGCAATGCCTGCTGCAAACGCTGGGCTTCGAGTTGACTGCGTTCGACCGCTTGTTGCGAAGCCGGGGCGTCGGCAATCACCGGCTGACCGGCGGCATCGCGCGTCAGGGTGATGATCTGACCGGTTGAACTCGGCTGCTGCGTGGCCGGGTTACTTGCTGAGCCGGGTGATGATGTGCTGGGGGTACTTTCACAGGCGACAAGCAACCACCCAAGGCTGACAAGCAGCATCAGTCGCGCGATCGAAAGTGATGCATGGTCCGTCAAATACAACCCGCTTGCCTCCTGCATGGGTAAAGGTCGGTTCATCCTGAACCGATTCAATGCGATCACATTGGGGCGACACTTATTTTATCGGCTGACGGCGACTTCTTCCGCCAACAGGGCGCAAAACGTTTCCAGGTGTCGCAGCGGATCGCCCACCCCCTGCCGCTGGCCGAGCATGTCGTCCATCATGCGGTCGTACCATCGGCGGGCATCGATCGGTTTGATGCGCTTGGACAGAGTCAGCACGCCATCTTTTGCTGGCCCCCATAATTTCAAACGACTGCTGATGGCCCCCTCGCTGACATGCTTGGCCTGCATGATCGACGCAAAACAAATTTTGCGCATCAGGTCCGTCACCGCAAACTGTATCGGCACCTCATCATTACGCGCCAGGTCCACCAGTTCATGCAAGGTTTCCAGCATCATCCGACCGGGCTTATGGCCCTGCGTCTGCCCCAACATGGCCTGCAAAATCACCTGCCCAATGGCGAAGGCTTTTTCTTCGCTGCTGCGACCAGTCAGCTCCTCAATCATCGCCTGCGTGATCGATGCACCCTTATCGCAACCCAGCGCGAGCTTGGCCAGTTCGCTGTCCAGCCGCATCAGGTTGATGCCCAGTCGTTCGATCATCACTCCCGCCAGATCGCTGCTCAACACGCATTGATGCACGGACTTGGCGCGACGCACCAGCCAGATTTTCACTTCGCCGACTGACAACGGGTCGCATCGGGCAATGAAGCCGACGTTTTGAATCGCATCGTCCAATTTGCCTTTGTTCCATAACGAACTGCGCAGCACCAGCACAGCCTGGTCCACCGGGTTTTGCGCATAACGGTGCAGGGCTTCACGATGACCTTCGCGTTTGACGAATTTGTCCGCTTCATCGACGACGACGAACTTGAACGATTGCAGCAGGGAAAAGGTGCGCACTTCATCGAGCACGTCGGCCAGGGTTGCGCTTTCGCCGTCGAAGTACACGGTGTCGAAATCGCCATGGGTTTGCCGCATGACGTTGCGCAAGGCTTCGAGGTGCTCGTATTTGAGCATTTCCTCGCTGCCGAAGATGACACATACGCGCACCTTGGCGTTCATCGGCATCGGCTGGGTCGAACTGTCACTGCTGCGTTTGGCCATGGTATTGATCAGTCACATCTGAAAAAACAGTTTACAACACCGCGTGTACAGATGTCACAGAGCAGAGCGAGGCTGGGTGCTTGGAGCTGGTAGCTAGGTTAAACCGCATCACAATTGTTTTTACCCAGCCCCCAGTAACTAGCAACCAGCCACTTTATATCTCTGTGTTGTAATGCATGGTTGGCATTGATTTCAACGCATCATACGTGTTGTTTCATTGAGTTCAGCAACCGCTGCGACCAAAGGTTCACGCCCTTGCTGCATGTGGGGTCGAACGACAACGGGGTGATCGTGGCATAACCGGCGAACAGGCAATCGACATCGGTATCCGGGTCACGGCGGTGAAAATCAAAAATATCGGAGGCGACATACCGCTGTGACATCGCACTGCCGACGGGCGATGCTGCGGGCTGGTTTATGGTTGATTGACTTGCAGGCGACTCACTGGTTATGGCATCGTTGGCAACCGTTTCACTGGTCACCGGGTCGCTTGCGAGTGAATAATCTTCCACGATGCGACTGGTGCACAAGGGCACCACCCGCACTCCCTTTGGTTTTCGACCATCATCGAGCACCGGCAGATTGAGGTTTAACAAGGTGTGCGGTTCGATGACGTGTTTGAGCATGTCATTGAGTATTGAGCGTGTCAGTTGTGATGCACGGGGCCATTCGATGGCATCACGCCGGGCGATGTGCAGGCTCACGGCAATGGCGGGCATGCCCCAAATCGCTGCTTCACGGGCGGCTCCGACGGTCCCGGAATAAAACACATTGACGCCGACGTTAGCACCGCTGTTGATGCCGCTGACGACCAGGTCGATGGGTTGAGGGACCAGGTGGTGCACCGCCAGTTTGACGCAATCCGCGGGTTGACCATCGACCGCGATGCCGGTGAAAAGCGGTTGGCCTTTTTCGTCATTGACGGTGACGGTGCGTGTTTCCATCGGTCGGTGAAAAGTCACTGCATGACTCATGGCGGAACGAACCGAAAGCGGAGCCACGACATGCAATTCACCAAGACCGGCCATGGCTTGGTAGAGCGCCGCCATACCGGGGGCGTAAATGCCGTCGTCATTGGTCAGAAGGATTCGCATAGGGCGATTGTAACGGGTGTTGGATTGGGTTGCCGGTTTTGTGATTACGGTGGTACGGACAACAACGCCTGCCGACCGGCTGCGACCTGTTTTTGATCGCCGATGAGCAGAATGCGGTCACCGGCTTTGAGTTCCTCATCCGGCCCGGGGTTGATGATACTTTCATCACCGCGTTCGATGGCGACGATGCTGGCGCCGGTTCGGCTGCGCACTTCCAATTCACGAATCAATTTACCACAGGCCCCACAGCCCGGTTCGATCAACATCGTTTCCAGCACTGCGTTTTTCAGGGCGGTTTCGGCTTCAACCGGTATGTTCACACTGATTGTCGGAGCGGGCATTTGCGTTGTCAGGGTGTCGCGCAGGCTCACCTGTGCCCCGGCATAAAGTTTGATCAAACCACTCCAATAAACAGCCGTCACCAGCGCTGCCAAACCCAAAAGCGCCAGCAGCACCGGCCAGGCGGGCACGATCGGAGCTGCAATCATGAGCATATACAACACGAGAATAAGTACCCCTCCGCCTGTAACCGCGCGTGTGGCCAGCTTGCGTAGGGTGACAAAATGTTCGGGTTTGCGACCGATGAATGACGCCTCAGCCATGAGCATGGCTGCAGCACGCAACTTGCGCAAAGTGGCAACGACCAAAGGTAACGACAGCAGCATGGCCGCGGTGAACAACACCGCATTGACACCGCCGGGCACATTCTTCGCCCAGTCGAATCGGTCATCCCAGAAAATCGCCAGGGTCGAGGCAGCGACGAAAATCGCGGTGATGAGTATGACATTCAAACCCATCTGCATCGCCCAGCGGCGCAGCAACTCACGCACCTGGTCCGGCTGACGATGCGCCGAAAGATAACGCTGTAACCATTGCTGGTAAAAATCGATGAAGTTGTTCACCACATTGGGGGTCACCGTATCGATGCCTTGCGCCAATCGATCTGAATTTTTGATTAAAAACGGTGTTGAAAGGGTGGTCAGCCCCGAAACGGTGACCGCCACGGGGTATAAAAAATCACTGGTCACGCCCAGGTCTTTGCCCAAGGCCGCGATGATG
>CAYRTH010000021.1:0-17201 GCA_964427135.1 uncultured Phycisphaeraceae bacterium | reverse complement strand
AAGGCAAACTCGCCAATCTGCGCAAGCCCCATGCCCACCCGAAGTGATGTACGACGATCATTACCCACCACCAGCGAACCCAACGCCCCGGTGATGGTTTTACCCAGCACCAGCACCACCGTCACCACCAGTACCACCAACCAGTGATCGACGATCATGTGCGGGTCCAGCAGCAAGCCGATCGACACAAAAAACACCGCACTGAACATGTCGCGCACCGGTTCGACGAGGTTGCGAATGCGACCGCCCTCACGTGTTTCGGCAATGATCGCTCCGACCAGAAATGCGCCCAACGCCGTCGAAAAACCGAGTTTCACCGCCAGTAAAGCCGTGCCAAAACCAATGGCCAACACACTGACCAGAAGCACTTCATCGTTTTTAAAGCTGGCGATAAAGCGCAGCAACCGCGGCAGCACCAACAAACCCAGCACCAGCACTGCGGTGAAAAACAAACCAATGCGGCCACTGGTCAGCAGCATGGCTGAGGTTTCGAACGTACCCGACAAGGCAATGCCTGAAAGCACCGCAATCGCCACGATCGCGGCAATGTCATCGATCACTAATATGCCGAATACGAAACGGGCAAACGGCTCATCGCTCATTTTCAAATCGTTGAGGGCTTTGACGATGATGACCGTCGATGAACTGAGCAGCATCGCGCCCAAAAAAATGCTGTCGATCTGACTCCAACCAAAAAATCGACCGACCTGATAACCCAGCCAAATCATGAGCACGATTTCGAGCGTAGCCGCCACCCCGGCCGTCGGCCCAACGCGAAACAAACCCTTGAGGGAAAACTGCAAGCCGAGGGTGAACATCAGCATCACCACCCCCAACTGCGAGAGTGTTTGAATGCTGTTGGGGTCGGTCACCAGCGGGAACGGCGGCGTGTAAGGCCCGATGATCACCCCCGCGATGATGTACCCCAGTACCACCGGCTGACGCAGCCAATGACACAACACCGTGACCAACCCGGCCACCAGCATCACGATCGTCAGGTCTTGTAAAAACGACGCGCCCTGCATGAAGCCAACACTCCGCCCTGTCACGGGCCGTTGCATCATAACTGGATGCGTGATTCGATGAATTGAACACACAACCCCCAGGCATGGCCATACCTGGGGGTTATTACATGGATTGATTGGTAAGCAACCGCGGGCACTGCTAAACTTGAGCCATGATTCTGCTCATCGATAATTACGACAGTTTCACCTACAACCTGGTGCAGCGCATTGGTGAATTGCTGGTGGCACAGGGCAAAGACCCGGACAGTCTGCCGATTCGGGTGGTGCGCAATGACAAAATCAGTGTCGATGAGGCAAACGGCTTGAACCCGTCGCACATCATCATTTCGCCCGGTCCCTGCACCCCGGCTGAGGGCGGCGTATCCAACGATATCATCACCGCTTTTCGAGGCAAGGTTCCACTTTTGGGGGTTTGCCTGGGGCATCAGTGCATGGGGTATTCGCATGGCATGACCGTCGGTCGCAACTATCGCTTGATGCATGGCAAAACCTCGCTGATTCATCACGATGGCAAAGGCATTTTCACCGGCATGAGCAATCCATTTGTGGCCACACGCTATCACAGTCTGGTGATTTACCGCGATACCTTTGATCAAAGCCGGTTTGAAATATCCGCCTGGACGGATGAAAACGAAATCATGGGTTTGCGCGCCAAGCCCGGTGTTTTTGGTGCCACCTCGCAACAGGCACCGATGGAAGGCGTGCAGTTTCACCCCGAAAGTTTTCTGACCGTCGAAGGTCCGCGATTGCTGGCCAATTTTTTAGGTTTGCCGGCACCACAAATCGTCAGCGCCAGGTGATACCAGCGATTGGGCACTGCTTCACTTCACATCACCATCGCGCTACCATGCCCACCTGAAAATCAACCTTTATTACAGGGAAGGGCAAGCCATGCAGTTTGGCCAAGGTTCGTTTACATACGATTGGATTGAAAACTGGGCGCGTATTCCGTCCACCGAATCAGGCAAAACCAACGGACGAACGCATGGCGTGGTCGTCAGCAAAACCGGTGATGTGCTGGTATTCAATCAGGCTCAGCCGGGGGTGTTGCGTTTCAATGCGCAAGGCCAACTCGTCAATGCCTGGGGTGATCGTTTTCAGGGCGCCCACGGCATGACCCTGGTCGAAGAAAACGGCGTCGAATACCTTTGGCTGGTCGATCAAGATTCAACCGAAGTGGTCAAAACAACCCTTGATGGCAAAGTGATGCAAACCATCGTGCGTGCCCCGCATCCGATTTATCAATCCGGCAAAAAATATGTGCCGACCTGGGTAACCGTGAATGAAGAACGTTTCGGCGGCAACGGCGATATTTGGGTCACCGATGGTTACGGCAGTAGTTTTATTCATCGTTATGACAAAGCTGGGGCGTACCTGGGTTCGATCAACGGCAGCGAAGGTCAAGCTGGCAACTTCAAATGCCCGCATGGCATCATGTTCAGTTACCGCAAAGGTGAACCTGAACTGTACATCGCGGACCGAGGGAACAACCGTTTGCAGGTGTACGACCCGGCTGGTCAATACAAACGTGTGGTGAACGACAGTTACTTGAGCCCTTGCGGGTTTGTGTTTCAGGGTGAGTATTTGTACATGCCCGAGTTGTGCGCCGGGGTGACGGTGTTGAACGGTGCAGACAAAATTGTGGCGCAACTGGGGCACAACGCTGCGGTGACCAAGGTGCAGGGTTGGCCGAATTTGGCGGGCACCGAGCATGTCATGCCCGGTAAGTTCAACAGCCCGCACGGCATGGCAGTCGCTCCCAACGGTGACCTTTACATCGTCGAATGGATCATCGGCGGACGTATCACCAAACTCGCCAAACGTTGAACGATGCAACAACATCATCGTGGTCACACAAGGTACACAGGTTGCATTTCAATGCGTGCATCAGTCGTTCATCGACCGCAGGTTGCCACCCGCAGCCATGAAAGCCGTTCTGATTGATATACGTTGCTACGGGGGACACCCGCTGCGTGATGGGTGTGCCGATGGCAACCGGCTTGCAAACGACGATCATCGTTTGATCAAAAAAAGTTTTGGCTCTGGTATCGACTGTGGGCTATGATGCTAACGTTCCGTGCATGACCATGTGTGCGTCATGCTGTGTCACATAATCAACACCCAAAGGGGGTGCGTATGGGTTTACGGGAAAACATTTTCAAGGACACCATCGCCGACCTGGCGGTGCGTCAGCCGATTTTGGTCAGCCCCAAAACCTCAGCCCGGCAGGTGGCCACGCAATTGCGTCTGCGGCAGCTAGGCTGCGCGTTTGTGATCGATGCTTTGGGCAAACCGATCGGCAAGTTCACCCAGCGACAGATCATGAAACTGCTGATGGACGACCCCAAAAAACTCGACGGCCCGGTTGAGGATGCGATGTATCGTCAATGCGACACGGTGCGGATTGATGACCCCATCAGCCGACTGATCGAGTTGATGAGCCAACGACAAATTCGCTACCTTGCGGTGGTCGATAGTAACGGCACGGTAATCGGCCTGACCGGTCAAAAAGGGTTGATGGAGTACATCGCGGATCATTTCCCCCGGCAGGTCAAGGTGCAGCGCATGAAACCGCTGATCGCCTTGGAAAACAAGGAAGGAGCGTAAACATGGTGCTGCGCCCGCAACGAAGTGAGCCGCCGAAGGAAGATTTTGTTGACCCGGTCAATCGCTTTGAACCGGTGACCTACGGCGATGCCCTTGAAGAATCACTGTGCGAAGAACAGGTGACGGTGATTCAGCATCAGCCTTACAAAACCATTACGCCTGATACGACGATTGCGCAAGCGATAAAAATCATGGTCGATGGCGACATGTCATGTTTGATGGTGGCAGAGGGTTCGCACCTGCTGGGCATGTTCACCGAACGCGATGTACTCAACAAGGTGGCGGACCGATATACACAGGTGAAAGATCAGCCGGTGAGCCTGGTGATGACGCATGACCCGGCCATCGTGCATGAAAACGACATCATCGCCAAGGCCCTGAACCTCATGGCTGTGGCCGGGTTCAGGCATGTGCCGATACTTGATATGAACGAGGGCATCGTCGGCATCATCGGCCCGCGCCGTACCGTGGCTTACCTGAAAAAGTTCATCATGAACGGCTAAAAGATTGTGGAGATCATATTTTCAACACAGAGAACACAGAGGTCACGGAGAAAAGCAAAAAACGGCCTGCATGCATTGTGCGAAGTACACTTGAACTCAGTATTCAAACTCCAGCATTTCAACCATAATTTGGATGATTGTCATTTTTTGCGTATTCATCTGCACATCGGCATTTTGCCTGTGACTTGTTCGCTTCTCTGTGCACTCTGTGTCCTCTGTGTTGAATTCTATAAAAATTGTTCGATATGAATCACGACGAGTTTTGCGAAACCTAAAACATCGACCGCACCAAGGTCACCGCTTTGCGCTGCGGGTTGGACTGTGGTAGTTCACGAATTTGTTCGAAGGTGCACCAGCGGCATCGCTGACCGGTATTTAACTCAGCGATTTGTGCCAATACGATTTCATCATGCACCGGCAGGGTCGTCAGCCACAAGGTAAAACGAATGCTGCGATGGGTCGTGGCGTGGTTGAATTGCGCGAGTTTATCGACAACAGCCGGGGTCACGCCGACCAATGATTTTGTGTGACGCAGCAGTTGCACTTCTGACCACGACTGGGCATCGTCATCCAATTCAACGGTTGGAAACTGCCACATACCCGCCCACAACCCGCTGCTGCTGCGCTGTTCCATCAGGTAACTTTCACCCGCACGAATCGCCAGCATGTGATGTTGCACCACTTTGGGCACCGGGCGCTTCCAACGACGGGGTAACACCTGTTCCAACCCGTGTTGATGGGCCTGACACAATTCCGCAACTGGACAGAGCAAACACCCCGGCGAGGTCGGTGTGCAAATCGTCGCCCCCAGTTCCATCAAAGCCTGATTGAAATCACCGGGCTGTTTGCGTGGCACCAGTAACCCCGCCAATTGCCAAAGGTGCTCGTTCGTATCAGGGTGATCAATGGCTGCTTCGAGGGCGAACAAACGCGCCAAAACACGACTGACGTTGCCGTCCACCACCGGTTCGGCTTTGCCAAAGGCAATCGAAGCAATCGCGCCGGCGGTGTACCGCCCCACCCCCGGCAAAGTCATCAACCCTTTCACATCACGTGGCAATTCCCCGTTGAACTCAGCCATGATTTTTTGGGCAGCCTGATGCAGGTGTCGGGCACGACGGTAATAACCCAAACCCTGCCAAAGGTGCAACACCTGCTGCTCATTGGCTTGCGCCAAACTCGTCAGTGTTGGAAACGTCGTGATGAATTGCAGAAAATAAGGAACAACGGTACTCACCTGTGTTTGCTGCAACATCGCTTCGCTGACCAGTACGTGATACGGGTCGGGTTTGCGTCCCGGTTTGGCGCGCCAGGGCAGTTTGCGATGATGCGTGATGTACCAGGCCATGAGCCGGTGTTGAATGTCATCGACCAGCAGCGACTCCGGCAGTGCGGGGTTGTGACGCAACCGCTTGGTGCGTGAATTTGAGGATTGACGATGAGGTGATTTCACATCATGACTATATCGCAAGCAACCCGGTATCGTCGCTCCAATGGGGTGCCCTTGCGATATAGTGTGATGTTCCCTCATGACCGAGTTGACACTCAAACAACATCAACCCCCTGTTCACATCACCGGCATTGGCTTGGTGAGTCCGCTGGGTCATTCGGCCTGGGGTACGTTCCACTCATTGTTGCAAGGGCGAAGTATTACCGACCGAGCCGATGGTTACCCGGTTGATGCGGCGCAACTTGATCCAACATCGTTTGTGCGAGCGATGGGCTCATGCAGCATCGCCCAGCACAATGCGGCCGACCCTTGCATTGAATTGGCTGAACATGCTGCGCGTGAGGCACTGACCATGGCAGGTGTGCCTGAAAGTGATTGGCCGGGGGTTGCTTGTTTCATGGGTGTCAGCAAAGGGGCAATGATCGCGTGGCAACGTGAGTTGTATTCATTACATCGAAGATCA
The DNA here is from genome assembly GCA_964427135.1 of uncultured Phycisphaeraceae bacterium. GTDB lineage: Bacteria > Planctomycetota > Phycisphaerae > Phycisphaerales > Phycisphaeraceae > JAJXSS01. The sequence goes on along the minus strand of CAYRTH010000021.1, from coordinate 11,153 downwards.
ACCGCAACGGGCAAACCGATTGCAAACAGCATGATCACGCCGACCACCTTCGGGCCGGTGGGGTTTCTGACTTATCACTTGCGCCGACGCCTGAACCTCGGCTTGGTGCAACCGGTGATGGGGGCATGTGCTTCGAGCTTGATTGCGCTTCACTTGGCGCGATTGGCGTTGTGTTCTGATTCACCCAGTGCCCCCAAGCGGGTGTTGGTGGTGACCTGTGAAGCGGCGCTGTTGCCGATGTTTGTGCATAGTTACAAAAGGTTGGGGGTGCTGCCGCCGCTACGACCGGGGGAGTATGCGGGCCTGCCGTTGGACCGACAACGACGGGGGTTCATGCTCAGTGAACTGGCGGCTGCGGTGGTGGTGGAACAGGAAAGAAGTGGCCCAGTGGCCAAGTGGCCAAGTGGCCAAGTGACGGAAAAGGCAAGTGGTCGAGTGGTCGAAAAGGCAAGTGGTCGAGTGGTCAAGTGGTCGAGTGGTCGAGTGATTGAAAAGACAAGTGGCCAAGTGGCCAAGTGGCCAAGTGGCCAAGTGACGGAAAACAAGACCCAGACAACGTACAAAGCAAACGCAGCAACAACCAAGGCACAAGTATTGGGCCTGCAATTACTGAATACGGCCATTGCCGGTGAAGGGTATGACCTGATGCAACCGGCGCCCAACATGCCCGCGTTGCGTGAGGTGATACATCAGGTGACAGCTTCAAATCATGTGGATGTGTTGCACCCGCACGCCACGGGGACAGCAGATAACGATGAGGCTGAAATGTCGGTGTATGAACGTGAGTTAAACGAGGCGCAATCAACCAAGGTTTATGCATGCAAGGGTGCCCTCGGCCATGGGTTGGGGGCGGCGGGGCTGGTGTCACTGGTGTTGGCCTGTATGTGCGGACGAACCGGTCGCATACCAGCGATGCCCTGGTTGACCCAGCCGATTGAATCAAAATTTACGTTGCAAGGTGATGAACAAACGATCGGTGGCGCCACGAATCACGCGGTGTTTGCTGCGGGGTTTGGGGGGCACGTCGCCGGGGCGATGATTCGACACACACCCAACCATCAAATCACATGAAACGGATGAACCCCTCATGCCTTGGACGACGCGACAACTAATACCCACCGATATCACCGTCGGCCCGCTGGCGTGGGATGCAAACCTGTTACTCAACCCACAGGCAACCCCCATCATCGCAGCACACCCATCGCTGATCGTGGTGAACCACGATGTTTCGGACAGTGATTTGCAAGGCATGGGTGAAAGATTGCAAACATTGCCGAATCATGCGGTGATGCTGAGCGTGCGTGAGCCGGAGTTCACCCGACGTTTGCCGGAACTGGTGCAGCAAAAAATCAAATGCGTCGGACGATCGGCGATCGACATTTTATCGTTATGGGTGGAAGACGAGCCTTCGAGTTTGAAATCGGGTTCATCATTGCAAGTATTGTTTGATTTTCGAACCCGCGGGCTGGTGCATTGGCTGGGGCTGGGTCATGCGGATGTCAGGGCTGTCGAATGGTTCGCCAGGCACACCCCGGCCAGGGTGCTGCAAATACCCCATCATTTAGACGACATGTCGGCTCACTATCGCGCCATTGCCGCAGCCGACGAATTTGGCATGGCCTGCGTCGCACAACCCAGCCAACATACCGACCAAACCTGGCGTTTTGCCCTGGGTTACACCGACAAGGTGATGCCGATTTGCACTGATATTCAGCTATTTGAGCGCAATACCGATTGCTTGGGCATGAATCGTGATGAATTGGCGACTGCATGGTCGGCTTACACAGCCACAAACGCTGAACCGGAACCGTTACCACGGGGCAAGCCGCCGATGGATTGAAAGCTGGATTAAAAGTTGGTTTTGGTTGATAGTTTGTGCATGGTGGTTGGACGAACAGCGGGTAAAATGCTAATTTCAAGGACTGACCTTTGCGGTTCGGCTAACCGTCAGCGGTCAATGTGAGCGTCGATGTTGTTTGTCAACAATTGATCACGACAATGAATGACTTAGCCGCTGGTTGCTTTATGAACGCCAACATGCCCCAAGGTTCCGCGTCCGACAATCCCCCATCGCAAACACCTGCGACTCCTGCGGTGCCGCCCGTGGCATCGCCCACTCCGCCGACGGAGCCGGTGACATCAGCCGGTTCAACGATGAGCAGTTCGCCTGCCGCGTCGGTCGAGGAGCAATTGCAGAGCGAGTTGCAACAGGAATTGGCCAAGGCACTGGGCGGCGACAAAACCATCGAACAGTTGATGGAAGAAGCCAGCAAAGCACAAACAACCGCACCCACTGACGATGCCACCAAAACTTCAACCAGCGGTGGCAAGGCCGGGCGGGAACCGCAGGAGTTTCACCAGGAATTGGTGCGGGCACGGATCATTCGTATTTCCGGCGATGATGTGTTCGTCGAGTTGCCCGGGGTGGGTGGAAAAAATCAGGGCGTGGTGCCAGTGACGCAGTTTGAGCGTCCGCCCCGGCTGGGCAGCATCATGGAATTCGTGGTGCAGAGCGTCGATGAGGCTCAAGGTTTGATGCATTTGTCACGGGAAGGCGCCGCCAGTCGCGCCACGTGGGAACAGTTGCAGCGCGGCGCGGTGGTCGATGCCCGGGTGGTGAATGTCAACAAAGGCGGCTTGGAACTGGAAATGATCGGCGGCATCCGCGCTTTCATGCCCGCCAGCCAGGTGGACCTGCATCACATCGAAGATTTTTCAACCATGGTCGGCCAGAAACTCACGGCTGTGGTTCAGGAAATCGAACGCAAATCACGCAAGGTCGTTTTGTCACGACGCACGTACCTTGAAATGGAACGCAAACGGGCTGCGGAAAAGGTGATGGGCCAGTTGGAAGTCGGCCAGGTGCGTGAAGGTAAGGTCACCAGCCTGATGGAATATGGCGCGTTCGTGGACATCGGCGGAATTGATGGTTTGGTGCATGTGAGCGACATGTCGTACAGCCGGGTGGATAAACCTTCGGACCTGCTGAAAGTCGGACAGGATGTGCGGGTGAAGGTGTTAAAGATTGATACCGAAAAGAAACGCATCAGCCTGGGTTTGAAACAGGTGGCCCCCGATCCGTGGGAAGGCGTTGAAAGCAGTTTGCGGGTGGGTGAAATGATCACCGGGCGGGTGACTCGCGTGGCTGATTTCGGCGCGTTTGTCGAATTGAAACCGGGCGTGGAAGGGTTGTGCCCGGCCAGTGAAATGACCTGGCGCCGTCATCAGCGACCTTCGGAAATGGTCAAGGAAGGCGACACGCTCAAACTCATGGTCATGGCCCTGGAACCGGGTAAACGTCGATTGACGTTCAGCTTGAAACAAGCCGGCGGCAACCCGTGGGCGGGGGCGGCTGCCAAGTACCCCAAAATGGGCGTCGTATCGGGCACAGTGTTATCGACCACCGAATTCGGTGCGTTTGTCGAACTCGAAGCCGGGGTCGAAGGTTTGGTGCACATTTCCGAATTGTCGGACAAACGCATCAATGCGGTGACGGATGTGATCAAGGTGGGCGAAAAGCACGAATACCGTGTGCTGGAAATCGATGAACCAAATCGGCGGATTCGCTTGTCGCTCAAGGCGGTGAAAAACCCACCGGTGGAGGAAACCCCCAAAGCCGAGGCTGCGGCTGGAGCAAATGCAGGCCCCGGCAAACCGGGTTCGCCCGCCAAGCCCGCGCCCAAAAAGGTCAAACCGAAAAACTTGAAGAGTGGTTTGGGCGACAACGCGGCGATGGGTATGGGCCTGGGGCAACTGCGGCTGTAAATTCACTGTGCAAAGGCAATGTTCACCGCAGAGAACGCGGAGATCCCAGAGATTACCTCAAGCCAATTGTTACTACGCCAAGAGTGTGAGACGCCAAGACGCCAAGAAAGAACTTAAGTGATGTCATCTATCAGAACCTCATCTGACTGATTGCAAACAATTAGACCAATTCACCTCATTCATTGGTGGATCGTATGCCTCAATCTGTCATCTCTTGTTTTGGCAAAGCGGTTACCGACAATCCAAAGAAATGAAGCAAATTGATCTTCAAAGTCTATTCAATTCCGTATCTTCCCTTGGCGTCTTGGCGACTTGGCGTTATAAATCCGAACTCTGCGATCTCCGCGTTCTCTGCGGTGAAATAAAAGCGGCGAGGCTATACGAGTTTCAACGCATGTTCGACCTCATCATCATCGGCGGCGGAGCAGCGGGACTCATGGCAGCGATCTTCGCCGGCCGATCCCTGCAACAACAAGGTCGTAAGGTTGAGCATGGTGTGCTGTTATTGGATGGCGCCAGGTCACTGGGTGCGAAAATACTCGTGGCCGGGGGCGGGCGGTGCAATGTCACCCATGATGTCGTCCACCCGCACGATTACGTCACGTCACAAGGCATCGTCACCCAGCGCCATGCAGTGGCAAAAGTATTACGCACGTTCACCGTCACACAAACCACCGCTTTTTTTCGTGACATCGGCGTCGAACTCAAACGCGAAGCGACCGGTAAATTATTTCCAACCACCGATGATGCACGCAGCGTGCTCGATGCGTTGATATCAGCCACGCAGCAGGCAGGGGTGACGATTCGCACCAGTCATCGCGTGACAGCGATCACACATCACGATGACCATTTTCAACTGACGGTGAACGACACCTCGCTGGGTACCACCGAAACGTTCACCGCACGACGTATCGTGCTGGCCACCGGGGGGCAAAGTCTGCCCAAAACCGGCAGCGATGGTTGGGGTTATCAACTGGCACGACAACTGGGTCACAGCGTCATCACCCCGCATCCGTCACTGGTGCCGTTGGTGTTGCGGTCAGGGCATTGGCTGACGGGGTTGTCAGGGTTGAGTTTGCCGGTGACCTTGGCGGTGGCACAGGCATCGGGCAAGGTGCTGGTGCGACACACAGGCTCGATGTTGTGCACACACTTTGGCATCAGCGGGCCGGTGGTGCTGGATGTGAGTCGGCATTGGGTGGCCGCCCATCCGGTTGATGCGGAGACGACCTTGCGTTGCGCGTTGTTGCCGGACAAATCATTTGCAGAAGTGGAACAATGGCTCATCGATCAAGCAGCGCAGCATCCGCAAAAAATGCTGGTGAATGTATTGCGTTCGATGTTGCCCCAACGATTGGCCGAAGCGTTGCCGATTTGTGAATTGAACTTGCCGCCGGGGTTGGTGATGGGCCAGTTGCCGCGCGAGGCAAGGCGAAAACTGGTGCATGCCTTGGTGGATTTGGTTTTACCGGTGGAGCGTGATCGTGGGTGGTTGTTTGCGGAGGTGACAGCCGGGGGCGTGCCATTGGATGAAGTCAACCTGCGGTCGATGGAGTCGAAGGTGTGCGAGGGGTTGTATCTGTGCGGGGAAATTTTGGACGTGGACGGGCGCATGGGCGGTTACAACTTTCAATGGGCCTGGAGCACGGGTCGCTTGGCGGGGTTAGGTTCTACGGACATTCATCCGTCATGATCGGGTGCCGGACAGCGTCACATAGTGCGCTGTGTGCCATGATAAGTTTAGCCCAGACCCGGGGGCGCCCTGGGCTGGGGTCAATTACCCTTGATACACACCGCCGGGGGCGGCGGTGCCACAAAGCACACAACTCCCGCCCCCGGATGCTGCGCGGTCGCAGTGTGGTACCCATGATTCCGACAGGTTTGAATGTCCGTAGAACCCACTGGGCCACATGACCACTACTTGAGCAGTGCCGCCAGGGTTGAACCCTGCAACGCCTGACGTTGTGCCTGATCCAATTTTTCAAGGCATTGCCAGGCGGTTTTGGGTTGTTGTGAACCCGACGCGACGGTGAGCCGATGCCCCAGTTCGAGCAACCGGTTCATCTCGATACCATCGGGCGGAAGTGACAACATGTAATCATCATCATGGTCACGCCTCTGACGTGGGTCGGTCACCTGATGTACCAACCCTTCTTTCGCCAACTCACGCAGCAATGCCTTGACCGAATGCACCGGCAGATTCAATTCCCCGCTCACCTGATCCACTGACGTTGACTGACCCTTACTGAACGACTGCCCCACGCTGACCATGATCGGTATCAACCAAGCCGGGTTGGCTTCGATGGCTGAGCCGATCAGTTCATCCCGGTGTTTGAAGCGTTTGTGCTTCATCGCCTGCAGCGTGTAGGTCAGTTCCAGCCCGAACAGCACAATCAGCCAGGTGAGGTAAATCCAAAACAGAAAAATCGGCAAAAGCGCCAGCGTGCCGTAAAGCTGGTAGTTGAAGACGGAATTTTTCAGATACAGGCCAAACAGTGCCTTGCCCTGTTCATAAAGGATGGCTGCCACCAGCGCCCCGATCATGGCCGGGCGACGGGCGACGTACGTATTGGGCATCAGCGTGTACAACAGGTAAAGCAAAATCCAACTCAGCGCTAGTGCCCCCAGCTGCGTCACCTGACCGACAAACCAGCCCATACCGAGCTTGGCCGCCAGTCCGAGTATGAACGACGATAGCCAAAGGCTGCCGCCGAAAAGCACCGGGCCGAGGGTGAGCACCGCCCAGTAAACCGGAATGCGCAGCCGCCACGATCGACCCACCGGGCAGTCGTAAATACGGTTGAAGGTGTCTTCGACCGTGATGACCAGTGCCAGCGCCGCCCAGATGAGCACGATCATGCCCACCGTGCCGATGCTGGTAATGCTGATCTGCGATACCTTGTCGGTCAGCTGATTGATGAACTGATCAACCCGCAACTTCTGCTCGGCGGCAAGCTCGGCTGCACTAACATCATCATCCGTGATGACAATGTGCTCGTTGCCCTGTGGTTTGGACTGTTGGGGTACCGCAATCTGTGCGATCCCCAAATACTCATACAGCTTGGTTTGCACTTCGTCGCCAAAACTACGAAACCCGCCCAAGGCGTTGAACACCAGCAGCGCCATCACCAGTACGGGAATCAAACTGAAAATGGTGCGGTAGGTCAGCGCAGCCGCCATCTCGGTGGCGCGATCGTAGTAAAGCTCACGGGCACAATGACGAAACAGATCGAAAGTCCAGCGCAAGGTACGTTGTGTGCGTGAAAGTTCACTGGCCGGCTGCGTAAGCCAGCGTCGCAAAGCCGAGGTTGTCTGATTGAGTAGTGACATTCATTTAACAATGGTTGCACGGTGACTCAGTGGCTTACCGATGAACCATTCAGAATACCCGAGTCCTCAACCTCCCCCGGGGGTCGGCTTCGTCCTCGGCTTGGTTTTAATTTCGAAATCCGAAATTCGAAATTCGAAATAACTTGGTCACTCGACCACTTGACCACTTGGCCACTTGACCACTTCATCAGGGCCACTTTTTTCAAGGTGGATCATACCCCGACCCGCCCCAGGGGTGGCAGCGGCCGATGCGTTTGATCCCCAACCATGCGCCGCGCCACGGGCCATGTTTTTGCACTGCTTCGATCATGTATTGACTGCATGTCGGGTGATACCGACATTGTCCGCCCATGAACAAGCCAAAGGTTGCCCGGTAAAGCAGCACCATGAAAATGATCACCTTTGAAAACATACCTTGATTTCTGCAAGCCGGGAACGAGGCGACACTGCACCGTGCAGTGGCGACCAGGGCCCGGGTATTTGAATATTCATCAACCTGTTTGCCCTTGTTTTTTTTGCCAAACCCGATCCAACTGCGTTGTTGCCTGCTGTAATAAGTTTTGATATTCGATCAGCGTTCGTGGTGCATGTTTGTACACCACCACCACCCAATCGTAGCCTTGGGGCAGTTCATGCTGACGCAGACGAAACGCTTCCCGTAACAACCGTTTGAGTCGATTGCGTTGCACGGCTGACCCCACCGCACGATTCACCGACAAGCCCAGTCGGCTGTGCGGTAACTCATTGGGCCTCGCCCAGACCGACAACGGCCCGACGCTATGCCGTACCTTCCCTGCAAAGACCTGGGCAAACGCCACCCGACCATGCATTTTCAGGGCATGACCAAAACGATACCGCCTTGGTGCTGATGATCGGCTGACGGATTGCGGTGGCGCTGAAATCATGGCTATCGGTACCACACAATACCGCAACCGTAAGCAACGCGCATATTCAACCAGCAACGATGCGGGCGGAGTTAGTGCAGTACAAAGAATTTAACACAGAGCACACAGAGTGCGCAGAAAAACCAGAGCGAACCAAACCTGAAAGACGAGCAGCAGTCATACGTTTTAAAATCATCAATAAACAGCTTAAAACATAGACTATTACACTGAAAGCAGCCGCAAATGGTTCAATCAATACGGCTATTTCCGGTTCTGCTCTGTGACCTCTGTGTCCTCTGCGTTGAAAACCGGTTCTAAACATATGCACTTAAAAACTACTTGGCACCGAGCCGGGCGCACGTGCACCGCCGGGCTTGGACCAGGCGTTCACCCGTTCAGGCTTGAGTAAAAAGTAATACAACCGGCCTTCATCCGCCTGCTGACCCGCGATCGCTTCCGCGCCCGCGCCAATGCCCATGTAAATATCGCCTCTGCCGGGGGCTCGAATCGCACCGCCTGCGTCCTGATCCAGCATGAACTGATCATAAGGCCTACGTCCACCACCGGGAGCCGGTATCACCGTTTTCACCAGCGTCACCGCACCGCGCGGGTAAATGCGTTTGTCTGTCGCCAGTGATCGAAAATCTTCCACTTTGAAACCCAGCGCCCCCGCCGGCCAGTTACCCCCATCGTATTCCTGAAAAAACACATAGCGCGGGTTCTGATTGATGATCGCGTCCAGGTGCTGCGGGTTTTTCTCAAAGTACGCCTTGATGGCCGGCAAACCGGCGCGGTCCGGGTCGAGTTTACCCTCGGCGATCATGCGCTTGGCGATGCTCACATACTCCGCTCCGTTGTCAGCTGCGTAACCCACATACATCGTGCTGCCATCGGTCATACGCAGCTTGGCGGAACCCTGCACCTGCAAAATGTAGCGATCCAATTTGTCTTTCAACCAAACCAATTCCCGGCCCGCCAGCCCCAGCCGATCCGGGTATGTGTCGATCTGCGCTCGTGTCGGGTAAGGCTTGATCACGCCCCCAATGCGTCGTCCCAATGTCTGGCCGGTGACCGGGTCCTTTTCCAAATCAGGCGGCCTCTGATACAGCGGGTATTGAAACTCACCCGTGCGCTCCCGTGAAGCTTCCAAAATCGGGGTGTAATAACCAGTGAAAAACACCGTCCCTGAACCGTCCCAACCGACGCTGGTGTAGGTGTCGAACTCATTGTGAATCCGACTGGCAAATTCCTGCGGGCTGAGGCTGCTGGTCAGTATCTGGCGAAACGCAAACACGCTGGCGCGGGTCTGTTCATGGGTGATCCCCTGCACCGTGAAACCCACCTGCGTCGAGGGCTTTTCATACCATGACAGGCTGCGGTCGATGGCTTGCAGCAACCCCGTGTCACGGTAGGTGAACGCCAACGTCATATCCGGCAGCTCCGCCGGGTTGGTGATTTTGCGCAAAGCTGGAGCACCTTCGGGCAGCGGCCTTGAGTAATCGGGTTTGACCTTTTGCCGAGGGCAGCCGGTGAGCGTTCCGAGCATGAGGATGCTCACCACCAATATTCCAACCAGACGACCTGACACTTGCATGATGACGCTCCAATAGCAAAAGCCGCCCAGCAACCGGGCGATCGTGGGTTATCACTTGAGTCACTTGATTATCGGATGTTTGTGCTTGAAAAGGTGAGAGAAAGCCAATGCCATAAGCACCTATCATGGCGCTGAAATACCTCGCCACAGGGAAAGCGGGACAATGATCGAGCGGCGATTATGGTGTTTGCTCCAGCAACTCGGATAAGTCGGCCAGCATGACCCGACGTGTGCCGCCTTCGTAAGCATTGAAGCACAACCAGCGCCAACTGCGATCCCAAGCCGGGTGCGGGTCCAAACGAAACACCTGATGCACCTTGACCGATGGTGTCGAACCAAAGCGCACGATTTCTCGCTCAAGGCCCTGTGTCATGTCGATCCAGCGCAACGGCGTGGTACCCTCGCGCGTCCAACGTTCATGGGCATAGGTGTCGGTCACGATATGCCGACCATCGGGGTGCACACTGGGGTGACCTGACCCCATCTGATCGCCTGTGATGATCCGCAGGTTCTTTCCATCCACCCCCACTTCCACCAAATCCAGCTTGCGACCTTTTTCCAGACAGAGATTCATCGAAAGTTTGTGACCATCCGGGAAAAAGTTGATGTGGTGGCCGGGCAGTTCCCACAACTTGGCAGGCACTGCATCCACCACCTGCGAACCATCAGGCCGCAGCGTCAGCACTTCGTAACGCACACCCTCAGGCCCCAACCGTGCAAAGGCGTCGTACTGATCCAACCCATGGTGCTGATATCGGCGGAGCGTGTAAATCAAACGATCCCCCGCCAGGCTCCACTTGCAATGAAAACCATAAATCTCCCACTGCGCCAGTTCCGCTTCCGACAAATCACGTAATTCAGGCACATCCTTGGACGCCTGGGCAATCGACAGCACCAACCGACGTTGCCCGGTTTGCAGATCAGTGATGAACAGCCCATCATCATCGACCGCCCCGACGTTGCGTTTGCTGTGGGAATCAGGGACCAGCACACCATAACCCAGTTGGGTGCGGCGCATTTTTTCCAGCGAAGCACAGGCAGACGATCCTCAAACGGGAGGCGAAAGACGGCCACATACCTGCCGCTTGGACTGATGGGGCTGGTGTCAAAAAAACGATGAATGCACGAGCCTGTGTTGGGCGTAACACACCATACCGGCACGAGCGGATGATACTGCTCATAGCGCGGGAACTGTTGGTCCAGCCACTGACGCTGCGGGGCGGACGAAACGTGATTCATGGCAAGGGCGTTGTTCATGTTGATCCATGGTTTAAGGTTGGGCCAAGCGAGGTCGATCCAATGTCTTGAACCGCGGGCTACCATCATGATTGATTCGCACTGACCTCGTGAACGCTATGTACCAATTGCATGACATTTAGCCCCCGGTCAATGACCGGGGGCTTTGTGACAAATCGGCCTTTAATTGCACCCGATCATCACGGATATAAATCCGTATGGTCAGTCACCTATTTGATGTATTGGCCATAAGGGCTAATAAAATTGGCCCATGCATCTTCCTTCTGCTACGAGCTGGACCTCTGACGATGGGCCAGATCAAACGGCAACACTGGTTGGGGGGG